>CANRLD010000059.1 GCA_947631375.1 uncultured Methylophaga sp.
CAGCGAGTTTATGGATAAAAATGCCAACGCCCGACTGAAAAAGCTGGCTGCAATAACCTGGGAAAGACATTTTGACGACCAGCTGGGCTTATCCGCTGCTGAACTGGCGCATTATAAAGATCCCCAAGCATTGCCGGTCATGGAACAACTGTTGGCTGATAAGCCGGAACATATTGTTGCTCGTCATCACAATGCTGCCGCAGCAAGCGAAGCAGATATTCAGCTGACGCCACCGGAATACAACTTTAATCATGGTGAATTACATAACCTGACAATTGAATCCGGCACTTTGACCAGAGAAGAACGTTTCAGAATCAATGAACATATTCTGACCACTATCGCCTTACTGGAAAAGCTGTCGTACCCAGCTGAGTTATCAAACATACCGCGCTATGCCACGACTTATCTGGAAACCATGAATGGTACCGGCTACCCTCGAGGGTTGGCGGCGGCGGATTTGTCAGTCGCCGAAAGGATCATCATGCTGGCGAATGTTTTTGAAGCATTAACGGCGGCCGAGCGACCGTATAAAAAAGCAAAAACATTAAGTGTCGCAATCTTGCTGTTACATCAACTGGTGGAAGAAGACTTGATGGACAGAGATATTTTTGAACTGTTTTTAACCAGTGGCGTTTATCTGCAATATGCCAAGCGGTTTATGACAGCTGAGCAAATTGACGAAGTGGATATTAGCAAGTTTATCCGTGAGGAAGAACGCTATATTTGAGGGTGCAGCGTTATAATGACCAGTATAATTTTTGGCTAGCGAGCTTATAAAAATATGGTAATTCAGTGGTTTCCCGGTCATATGCATAAAGCACGGCAGGAGATGAAAAAGATACTGCCGCAGATGGACCTGATCATCGAAGTCATTGATGCCCGCTTACCCTTTAGCAGTTCTAATCCGATGTTGGCTGAAATCAGGGGTGACAAACCCTGTATCAAAGTTCTGAATAAGGCCGATCTGGCCGATCCGGCTATCACCACGGTTTGGCAACAGTATCTGGAGCGTGAACAGGGGATCAAAGCGCTGGTAATAAGCGCGAACGACGATCGGTTTGTCCGTGAACTGCTTGCCTTGTGTCAGCAACTGGTGCCGCACAAAGTCGCGAGTGTGAAGAAAATTCAGGCATTGATTATGGGGATCCCGAATGTTGGTAAATCAACTTTAATCAATGCACTGGCGGGCCGGCAGATCGCCAAAACCGGTAATGAACCTGCGGTGACCAAGTTGCAGCAGCGGATCATTATCAACGATATGCTGGTGCTGCACGACACACCGGGCGTATTGTGGCCTAATCTGGAAAATCATCACAGTGGTTATCGTTTGGCAATTACCCACGCGATTAAAGAAACCGCTTTTGAAAATACGGATATCGCCTTATATGCGGTCGATTATTTAATGCAGCATTACCCTGATGCGTTGTTTGAGCGATTTCAGCTTGATGCGCTTGCTGATAATGAACTGGAGATGCTGGAGAAACTCGCTCAGAAACGCGGCTGTCTCAAGGCGGGTGGGGTAGCAGATCTTGAGCGGGTGAGTAAAATTTTATTGACAGAGCTGCGCAATGGCCAGCTTGGTGGCATTACGCTGGAAACACCGCAAGCGACAGAACTGGAATGGCAGCAGGTACTGGTCAAACGCGAACAAAAGGCCGCCAAAAAAGCAGCACGAAAACTCAAACGTTAGTGTAAGAAGCTACTTGATGGAAACCTGTACTGGCGGATCAATGTCATTTGATAAATATCGGGAGTATTGATTATGCGTGTCGTCAGTTTACTGTTTATCGCTCTGTTGGCTGCCTGCAGCACAAGTAAGCCGTCTTTATTTGCGACGTCAGCGAATGATATTACTTATCAGCAACTCACCCAGTATGTGGATCAGTTTCAGCATGAGATGGTGCGCTGGGGTGGCGTTATTGTCGATGTGGAAAATGCTGAAGATCGTGCCAGATTAACGGTTGTACATTTTCCATTGACGCGTTATGGCAAACCGATAACCAGTGAAAATAGTGACGGGCGCTTTGTGGTGTTGAGTGAACGTTTTCTTGACCCCATCATCTACAGCAAAGGCAAACTGATCACCGTTATTGGTCAGGTTGATGGTTCTGAAACACAGAAAATCGATAAAAGAACGCTGACTTTGCCGGTTATTCTGTTACAGGAAAATTATTTGTGGCCGGAAAATTACGCGGAAGGAACAAGACCTTATAATCCAAAGCATGATGCACCATTTTTAGGGTATGGCTATTACGGCACCGGCTCCTACTCACCCTAAACAACGCTTGTTTTTATCTGATCTTCAGATCTAAATAATAATTGTTTGCATTTAGATTTGTGCGTATTTATACTACATTCAACCTTAACAGTTGAGTGGGGTATACAAAATGCAGACTTCAAAATCATTCTTTTCAGAACGAAATTCCATACATTTGGCGTTTACGCCTGATCGACTTGAATCCCTGATCAGTCAGGGAAAACTGCATGCTACTGATTTTAATTGTTTGGATAAAAAGTCCAAACGGACCGTATGGGGCATGCTGCTGTCAGTCGCAGTACATAAATTGAGATGAGTATGAGCGCAATCACCTCCGAACGGGCAGAAACATGGTGTGAAGCGGTGATTCTGGCCGCCAACGAGCAGCTGGAAGCTATCTATCGTCAACATGCCAACGCTTGTCTGGCACTACAGATCGCCAGAAATTACCGATTGTTACTGACCCATAACGAACACCCTTTAAAAAAACAGCACTGGCGGGCTTTATCACAACGTTGGTTGCTGAGTTATCAACTTCACCGAGGGCGACAGCAAGAGTTTGCTGAGCTGCTGGAAAACCTCTGACCTCCAAATTTATTAAGGATTTATCTCTATGGCTGCAAATTCCTGCCAACCTGAAAACATATTTTCTTCCAGCACCTGCGATATTCAACGTTGCCCAGATTGCCAGATGGTGCATCTGAATATGGGCGCCATTACTATCCGCATGACGGAGCAACATTTTGCCACTTATGCCATTGATATCAGTAAGGCACTGTTTCACATGCGTCAGAGTGAAATTCATAAAGCGGATATGCGGGTGATGATGTAGTCACACCATTGCGGTTGCGGCGGTATTTCCTGCTAATAAACAGTAGTTAGCTGGCAATTTTCAGACATTTTTCGGTTATGCTAAACCTTTGCTGATTATTCGTTTGTTAGAGGGAAGCATTAATGCGCAAAGCAATGGAAATTGCCGGTATCGGCGTCATCAGCTTACTTATGGTGGTATGGGCCGGTTGTGGCTTACTGTTGAATCATGCCACAGCACTGGATCTGGATCGCATCAGATTATTTCAACCATGGTTGATGGCGCACTATCAGGCAATCGATGTGCAGGTGGACGAAGCATGGCTGCTGGCAGACCAGTTATTTACAGCAATTGACGATAAGCTTTATATCAATGCGCAGCCCAGACTGCGGGTAAATCGCGCCTTATCTGGTGGCATTGTGATCGACGACATTATTGTGCTGGCGACTGACGATAATCTGCTGTTGTTCGATATTCGCGGCGAGTACATTGGCCTGCTTGGGGCAGCCGAGCAAATTCCGGCCGAAATTCAAAATATCGGTCTGCATCATGGGCTACCTGTTTTACAAACGCGCAGCGGTATGTGGCGAGGAAATATTGTCCTGGATGAATGGGAACTGGTATCACTGCAAGGTGTTTCCTGGAGTGAAGGGGTGCCGCTGCCGGAGACAACAAGAGATGCCCTCAGACAGCAGTTTGCAATTCATGGTGTCAAATTATCAGATTTGTTGACGGATCTACATTCGGGACAGTTTTTTGGTGAGCAGGGACGCTGGTTGGCGGATGGTGTCATATTGTTGATGCTGGTTCTTGCATTTCGCGGTATGTTTGGAATATCAGGCAAGTCATAATCGGTTGGCTATGCCATGATGGTTCCAAATTACTGGGAGGTAGATTCTTGAGACAGACTGCATTTCCATTTCTGCCTAAAGATTTTATTGAAACGGAAGAAGGACTGATTTTTGCTGTTGTCAGTTACCATCCACATGAACAGAAAGTGGGGTGTTTTTTGCGATATGTCCACGATCAGCATGGCTGGAAAAAAGTAGATACCCTCACTGCTAATCGTTTGCTGGGACGGCATCATCCCGAGTTTTTATATCACTCAGCACAGTTTGATGCGGCCTTTCATGCGGTGGCTGTGGATCGTATTTCGCGTCATCATCGACCGGAACAGCAACTGCAAACATTGCTGCAACAAACGGCGCAGGATCCATTGCAGGCTAAACTGCAGAAGCTGATTGCCATTCTGCAACAGTATGAGATGGATATTTCAGCGATGGGCATTACTGGTTCCATGTTGATCAATCAGCAGAAAATTGGTTCGGATATTGATTTGGTGATCTACGGCAGCAAGGCGTTTCACCAATGCCGCCATGCTGTGCAACAAGCGATTGCTGACAAGCTGTTGGATAAACTAGATGAATCCGATATGCAGGAAAACTATCAACGACGCAATAGCGAACTTGATTTTGACAGTTTCAGCTGGCACGAATATCGAAAATATAACAAAGCCATCATTGATGGCTGTAAATTTGATATTGGTATGGTCTGTTTGAATGAGGAGCTGGAAGTTGAACATCGTCACTTTGTGAAACGTGGTATAAAAACCATCCAATGCCATGTGATTGATGATCGTCGTGCCTTTGACTTTCCCGCGCGTTACCGGGTGGATAACGAACTGACGCCGGAAGTGATTTCATTTACTCACACCTATGTGGGACAGGCCATGAAAGGAGAGCTAATTGAGGTAAGTGGTGCATTGGAGTGTGATGCGTCAGGAACATGCCGGCTTGTTGTCGGTTCTACACGAGAAGCGCAAGGTGAATACATAAAGGTGGTAAATCAAAAATGAGTACAGAAAATAAAGTTGAAAAAGCAGATATCGGTGTCGTTGGTTTAGCGGTGATGGGACAGAACCTGGTGCTGAACATGAATGATAAAGGTTTCAAGGTCGCGGTTTACAACCGTACTGCCAGTAAAGTGGATGCGTTTATTGAGGGGCCAGCGAAGGATACCCAAATCATTGGCTGTCATGATCTGAAAAGTTTTGTTGACGCATTGCAGATACCGCGCCGTGTCATGTTGATGGTCAAGGCTGGTCCGGTTGTCGATGCGTTTATTGAGCAACTGGTGCCCTATCTGGATAAAGGCGACATTATTATTGATGGTGGTAACTCATTGTTTAACGATAGTGATCGCCGTACTCATGAATTGCATAAAAAAGGTATTTTGTTTGTTGGCAGCGGCGTTTCAGGCGGAGAAGAAGGCGCACGTTTTGGGCCTTCGCTGATGCCGGGCGGCAACCATGCAGCATGGCCGGCAATTAAGCCGATTTTTCAGTCAATAGCTGCACAGGTTGATGGTGAACCCTGCTGTGATTGGGTGGGGAATGATGGTGCCGGTCATTATGTGAAGATGGTGCACAATGGTATCGAATATGGCGATATGCAGTTGATCTGCGAAGCTTACCAAATGATGCGCGAAGGTTTGGGCATGTCGGGGGACGAAATTCAGCAAGTGTTTGCTGAATGGAATGAGGGCGTTCTTGACTCGTATCTCATTGAAATAACACGCGATATTCTGACCGTGAAAGAAGATGATGGCAGTTTGCTGATTGATCATATTCTGGACACCGCAGGGCAGAAAGGCACTGGGAAATGGACAGGGATGAATGCACTGGAATTAGGCATTCCATTAACCCTGATTGGCGAAGCAGTATTTTCCCGTTGTTTATCAGCACTTAAAGATGAACGGGTCACTGCTTCTAAGGTGTTACCAGCAAAAGCCGGCAAGTTTGAAGGTGACAAACAGGAAATGATCAATGCGATTCGCGATGCATTGTATGCCTCTAAAATCATTTCTTATGCCCAAGGCTATATGTTAATGCGCGAAGCGGCTAAAACCTACGGCTGGGAGCTTAACTATGGCGGAATCGCCTTGATGTGGCGTGGTGGCTGTATCATTCGGAGCCGGTTCCTTGGCAATATTCGCGATGCGTTTGAACGTGATCCGAAGCTGAATAATTTGTTGCTGGATCAGTTCTTTATTGATGCGATTACGGAAGCGTTGCCAGGGTGGCGTAAAGCGGTTGGTTGCGCGATCAGCATCGGTATACCGGCGCCAAGTTTCAGCAGTGCATTATCTTTTTATGATGGCTATCGTAGTGAGCGTTTACCGGCGAATCTGTTGCAAGCGCAGCGTGATTATTTTGGTGCGCACACCTATGAGCGTCTGGACAAACCGCGTGGCGAGTTTTTCCACACGAACTGGACGGGTCGGGGAGGCAACGTCTCTGCCTCTACTTACGATGTCTGATCTGTTGGCATAGTAATGTTGCTGAAAAGGGCGTTTTTAAACGCCCTTTTTAGTTTTCACACCCACGGCAGCAAGGCAGCCAGAGTTTATAGCATTGGTGTTTTTCGGCTAAGAACCAGTAATTGATTAGGTTCACCGACAATATAAATATTGCCTTGTGTATCAACGGCAATGCCTTCAGGTTGTTTCAGCTTCGGCCAGAAATTGAATGGCCCGCTACCCAGGCGCAGCCGCGAGAGTTCGCGGCCAGCCAGATCAATGACGTGCAGGCTGTTTGATTCATCACTTAGTACCAGTAATTTCTGTTGTTTTCCGTCATCCAGTAAAGCAAGACCGGAAAAGTCATCGATATCAAACTGTACATGCTTTATTGCGTCAAACTGGCCATTGTCATTACTTGCTTCCAGAGCAAAGTGTCGTATTTGAGCTGGTTCTTCATACACAAGAAATAAACCATGTTGGTGGGAAAAAGCGAGACCTTCCAGGCCTTTGTTTGTTTTTTCCGCAGCAGCCACAGCGATTGTGTCGACATCGGAATAGTGAATTGCTTCCGTTGTTTCATCTATCTGAATAAAACTGATCGTGTGTAGACGCTCTTCGCCGATAATGAAGCGGTTATCTGCTATGTGGTCAATGCTTTCGGTATCCGAGAAGCCCAGCAGATCGATTTTGCGCAGTAATTTTCCCGCCGTGGTGAACACCACTATTTGTTCAGGGTTATTGCGTACCGCATACAAATTTCCCGATGGAGGATGGAAGGTCAGACCAGATAAATTATCTTCTATTTCTTCTATGGTAAGTGTCTTACCGATCTGATAATTGTGTTGCAGATCCCACTGCCTGTCTCCGGTTGAGTTGGCGGAGCTGATTGTATTTAGCCAGAAAAAACCGCTCATGATAGTTGCGATTAGTAAGGCAATAAACAGCACCGGCGAGAGGCTGTTTTTTAAGTTAGAAAACATAAGATTATCCTTAAATTGCTGCTGTGAGTGAGTGTTGAAACCGCAATATCAGGACAAAAAAATATCAGGCCAGTCTTAACACAAACTGAAAATCAATGATTACCATTCAGTCGCGCTCAATAGGTGCTGAAGAAACCTGTTATTCGTCTACATCGTCCACATCGGCTTGCCCAGACAACCGGCGACGGATATGTGACCATGACATACCGACAGCCAGCACAGCCGCTACCAGTAACAACAGAATATAGGTAAAAGCGGTGTAATGACGTAACTCCAGAATGCCCAGATCAATTAACCACCAGATAATAATGGCAAAAAAGGCAAAAGCGAGCAGCAGACCAAAACCACCCAGGGAGCGAAACGTGGCGCGAAGATAGACCGTCCAGCCGATAAGAATAATAACGCTTGCCATGGCAAATGGTGGAGTGATGGCCGTACCATTGCCGAAAATGGCATCATTTGCCCAGTGATAATAACTATAGCCGCTGGGGTTGTAGCTCAGGTAAACCAGTAAAACAGCAAATAGCAACCGTAATAAAAAACCTTTGCCATTAAAACGCTGGGCCATGATTGGCTCCTTTTAGTTGTCTTGATTAGCGAATATCGAATTGGCTAAATTCACCGCAAGCGTTACGCTGCTCAGCATGAATATCTGTTACTTCAGCAAATTGCGGTCCGCGCCATGCGCAGGCAAGCAGCTTATCCAGTTGGGTTTTGTCACCTTCGGCAAGTATTTCGACCTGGCCGGTAGGGAGGTTACGCACCCAGCCAGTCAAGCCGAGTTGTTGTGCGGTATGTTGTATGAAAACACGATAGCCCACGCCTTGAACTCGACCACTGATTATAAAATGCATGATTTCCATTCGATTACCAATAGGATAATTTCGTTTATGAAGGCCTTAATCATAAGCGAACATGGCCGTTACAGGTGATTCGTAACTGCTGTGAAGCCTCGGCTTTATCTAAACGTCACGTGCAATTAATTCGTCCAGGGGGGTTGGCGAAATCAGATAAGGAGCAACCTCCAGTACGGTGAAGGCACCGGTTTGACCAGCGGTTTGCAGACGATGTGCCGCACGGCCGTAGGCCACTTGAACCGCGGCGGTGAAGTCGGGGTTGCGATCCAGTTTCAGGATGTATTCGATAGAGTGGCTAAAACCGCCGGTATCACCGGTCGTTACTACATGACCGCCATGCGGCATGCCACTGTGTTCACGATCAAAAGTTGCTTCATCAATGAAATGAACTTCCGTTTCGTAGCCGACGAAGTAGTCCGGCATGGTGCGAATATCATGCTCGATACGTTGGTGATCCACCTGATCTGCGACAATCCAGCATTGGCGGATGTGTGCCTGTTTGTTGTTCATATCTCCAGCTTTACCCTGACGAGCCAAATCCAGAGCAGCCTGAGAAGGCAACGTATACTGCACGCCTTTTTTCACTCCTGCGACGCGGCGCACAGCATCGGAATGTCCCTGTGACAGTCCGGGTCCCCAAAAACTGTGCTGTTTTGCATTCGGCAGAATCGCCTCAGCCAGCGTGCGATTCAGTGAGAACATGCCTGGATCCCAACCCGTGGCTACCAGCGCCACATTGCCAGCCGCCTTTGCCGCTTCATCCATTACCTGCCGATGACGGGGGATATCACGGTGGTTATCATAGGTATCCACTGTATTGGCGGTTTTCGCGTACTGTGGAGCAAGTTGCGGAATATCGGTGGCGCTACCCAAACAGAGAAAAAGTACATCCAGCTGATCAGCATAATCAGCGATTTTATCGATCGGGAAAACCGGCGAGTCGGTGTCCAGTTCGGCACGACGGGAGAAAATACCCATCAATTCCATATCCGGTTGCATTGCGATGATCTTCTCTACAGATTTACCCAGATTGCCGTAGCCCACGATAGCGGCGCGGATATTGCTCATGAATGATTGCTCCTACAAGATTATTTCGACGATATTTTTTGTGCCCACGGCTATTTCGTGAGCAGGCGTTTCGGCAGGTGAAACATGAGAAAGTTCACTATTTTTCCTTGCAGCCATAAAAACAAAAAAGCCCATGACTATCAGGGCTTAGCGACATTTTATGCCATAGATTTGTCTGAACTATAACATGTGCGGGATTTCAGACCGACTGTAAGCAAGTATAAAATCATTGAACGACAACAGATGGCGAATGTAGCAGTTTTCTGGACGCTGTAGCCGTTGTGTTGGCCGCTATGCTGGCGTTTTAGCCGATCAGCTTTTGGTACAGCGTCTGATGTTCCAGCACATTACCTTCGTTATCCATGACCCGCATCGCATCCGC
>CANRLD010000060.1 GCA_947631375.1 uncultured Methylophaga sp.
GGCAAGGCCAATCAGTAGGGGCGTGCTGTGTGCATATTGCTGGGCGGAGAGCGAAAAGACCGGCAATATCATAAACAGGCCGAGCATTCGCAGGGCGAAGATGAGCGATAAACCGGAAATAGTACGCTTCTCCAGCGCACTGAGAGTGTCTGATGTAGCTTGCTTTTGCGTCATGATAGGAGGACAGAGTATATTGATCTGTTCGATTCTACTACGGAACAGGCATGAAAAGTATCAGTATACGCGGCGCCCGTACGCATAACCTGAAAAATATTGATTTGGATCTGCCCAGAGATGCATTGATTGTGATTACCGGGTTGTCTGGATCCGGCAAGTCTTCCCTTGCTTTTGACACGCTATATGCCGAAGGACAGCGCCGGTATGTTGAGTCATTATCAGCCTATGCCAGACAGTTTTTATCGATGATGGAGAAGCCTGATGTTGATCATATCGAAGGATTGTCTCCGGCTATTTCCATCGAGCAGAAGTCCACTTCGCATAATCCACGCTCGACTGTAGGTACGATTACTGAAATCTATGATTATTTGCGTTTATTGTTTGCTCGGGTGGGTGAGCCGCGCTGTCCAACGCATCACTTGCCATTAGCTGCCCAAACCGTCAGCCAGATGGTGGACACCGTGCTGGCGATGCCGGAAGGAAAACGCTTGATGCTGTTGGCGCCGGTGGTTCAGGATCGTAAAGGCGAACACCGGGATGTGCTGGAAGCGCTGCGGGCACAGGGCTTTGTTCGTGCCAGGGTCAATGGCGAGGTGATTGAGCTGGATAGCCCGCCAGAACTGGAATTGCGTAAAAAACATACTATTGAAGCTGTTGTTGATCGATTTAAAGTGCGTGAGGATCTGCAGCAACGGTTGGCCGAATCATTTGAAACAGCACTAAAACTGGCTGATGGCGTAGCGAAAGTGGTGTCAATGGACGATGCTGCTGATCAGATGTTGTTTTCAGCCCGGTTTGCCTGTTCGGAATGTGGCTACTCAATTGCCGAGCTGGAGCCGCGGATGTTTTCTTTTAACAATCCCGCAGGTGCCTGCTCCACCTGTGATGGTCTGGGCATAAAACAATTTGTCGATCCGGCCCGCGTCGTGGCGCATCCAGAATTGAGCCTGGCAGCGGGAGCCATCCGTGGCTGGGATCGGCGTAATGCCTACTATTATCAAATGCTGCTGTCGTTAGCAGAGCACTTCAAGTTTGATCTGGATGCCGCTTTTGAGACATTGCCGGAAACGATCCGTCAGGTCATCCTTTACGGTAGTGGGCGAGCTGAGGTTGATTTCAGTTATATCAGTGATCGTGGGCAACGTATTACCCGCAAACATGTCTTTGAGGGCATTATTCCGAATCTGCAACGGCGCTATCACGAGACCGAGTCGGGCAGTGTCCGTGACGAACTGGCGAAATTTCATTCCGTCAGAGCCTGTCCCGACTGTCAGGGCACGCGATTAACCGAAGCTGCCCGTCACGTCTTTATTAATGAAACCAACTTGTCGGCCGTGACAGCGATGCCGATTGGTGATGTGACACAGTTTTTTCAGCAGTTACAGCTATCCGGTCAACGCGGAGAGATTGCCGGCAAAATTGTCAGTGAGATTGCTGCCCGGCTGAGTTTTCTGGTGAATGTCGGGCTGGACTATCTGACCTTGGCACGTAGCGCTGACACCTTGTCTGGCGGAGAAGCACAGCGTATTCGCCTCGCCAGCCAGATTGGCGCCGGTCTGGTGGGGGTGATGTACATTCTTGACGAACCCTCGATTGGCTTGCATCAGCGGGATAATGATCGTCTGCTGGCGACGTTGACGCGCTTACGTGACCTGGGTAATACCGTGATTGTGGTTGAGCATGATGAAGATGCGATTCGCAGTGCAGATTATGTGCTGGATATTGGCCCTGGCGCAGGCGTACACGGTGGCAATATTGTGGCGCAAGGTTCACCTGACGATATTATGCAAAGTGAGCATTCGCTTACTGGCCAATACTTGTCAGGACGTCGAAAAATCGCACTGCCTGCCAAGCGCGAAGCCTTTCACGCCGGTAAAATTATTGGGCTGCGCGGTGCTTGTGGAAATAACCTTAAACAGGTTGATGTTGATATCCCGATTGGCTTGATGACTTGTGTAACCGGCGTTTCCGGGTCGGGTAAATCCACGTTGATCAATGAAACCTTATTAAAACTGACATCTAAAACGCTTAATGGGGCTTCCGAAGAGCCTGCTCCCCACACCGATATTCTCGGACTGGAGCAGCTGGATAAAGTCGTGGCGATTAACCAAAGCCCGATTGGCCGTACGCCGCGCTCCAATCCGGCGACCTACACCGGACTGTTTACGCCGATCCGTGATTTGTTTGCCGGCACCCAGGAAGCCCGTGCGCGAGGTTATGGGCCGGGGCGTTTCAGTTTTAATGTCAAAGGCGGTCGTTGTGAGGCGTGCCAGGGGGACGGGCTGATTAAAGTTGAAATGCACTTTTTACCGGATATTTATGTACCCTGTGATGTCTGCAAAGGGCAGCGCTATAACCGCGAAACGCTGGATATACGCTACAAAGGCAAGACGATTACCGAAGTGCTGGATATGACGATTGAGGAGGCTAACAGCTTTTTTGAAAATATCCCGGTGGTGGCAAAAAAGCTGCAAACACTGATAGATGTTGGTTTGACCTACATCAAGCTCGGACAGAATGCGACCACGCTGTCTGGAGGGGAGGCGCAACGGGTTAAACTGGCGAAAGAGCTCTCCAAGCGTGATACCGGCAAGACACTGTACGTGCTGGATGAACCGACCACCGGACTGCATTTTTACGATATCGAGCAGTTATTGCGTGTGCTCCATCATCTGCGAGATCGAGGTAATACTATCGTTGTTATTGAACATAATCTTGATGTTATAAAAACAGCGGACTGGATTATTGACATGGGGCCGGAAGGCGGCTCTGGCGGGGGAGAAGTTATCGCTGTTGGCACGCCGGAGCAGATTGCTGAGCAGGCTGACTCCCATACTGGACGCTACTTGAAGCCATTACTGATATGAATCTGGAACAGGAAATAAAACTTGCTGTAGCGGGGGGCACGCGACTGGACTTGACGCAACTGGATTGGCTGCAAGCCATCAGCCGTGAGCAGCAACAACAGCATTTGCGAACAGAATATTTTGATACGCCGCAGATGACGTTGAAGCAAAAAGGTATTGCCTTGCGACTGCGCAAGCAGGATGAACACTGGTTGCAAACGGTTAAAACCAGCGGTCAGGTGAAAGAGGGGTTGCATCAGCGCGAAGAGTGGGAACATCCTTTGTCTTCTGGTGAGTTTGACTGGTCGTTACTGCAGCAGACACCGCTGGCAACGGTTTTTGCTGATAACCGCGGTTGGGAGCATTTGCAGTGTTTGTTTTTCACCGATTTCCAGCGTGATAGCTGGTTGCTGGCTGCAGAGCAAAATACGCTGATCGAGTTAGCGTATGACTTTGGCGAAGCCGGAGCCGGTGATCGCCGGGCGACAATACATGAAATCGAACTGGAGCTGCGTCACGGCTCACTACAGGTTATGCGGCAGCTGGCGGAGCAGCTGAAAACAGCATTGAGACTGACGTACAACAATCGCAGCAAGGCAGAGACTGGTTACGCGTTATATCAGCAAAATCAGACCGGCTGAGATCGCTTAGCGCGTCGACATACCGCGCAGACTTTCAAATTTCCAGGTGCGGATAATGGTCAGCATATCGCTGCCGTTCAGCACATCTTCAGGAATCGCGGCATAAGGTGCGGCCAGTCTCACAATACGTACGGCAGCATCATCGAGTATTTGATGGCCAGACGAGCGGGAAATCACAATGCCATCGGGCGGAACGCTGCCATCTGGCTGGATATCCACCGATAGCATCAGGCTGCCGTTAATGCCCTTATCCTTGGCTTCTTGCGGATAGTTCATATTGCCGATTCGTTCCACTTTCATTTCCCAGGCACGCATATAGGCAGCAGCGGAATACTCTTTGGTCGAGGCGGAGATCCGTCGTTTTTTCGGTGTTTCGCTCAGTGCTTTGCTGTTGTTATCCAGTGTGTTTTGTAACGAGCCAATTTCAGTACGTGCGCGGGCAATCAGCTCTGCTCCAGAGAGTTTGGGAGCAGCCATTTCCAGCATATCAATTTGCTCTGTTAGCGCATCGGTCAGTTGCTCGGTGGCTTCGACTTGTCGTTCAGCCGTTTCCGTGACCACTTTCTCGGTTGCTGTTTGTGGCTCTGCTTCTGGTTCGATAACAGGCGGCACCACTTCTGGTTCAGTGGCCGGAGTTTCTGGCGGAACGGGGTTATCGATAACCGTTTCGGGCAGCACTGGTTCAACCGGGATTGGCTCCTGTTCTGCTTCAGTGAGTACCGCTGTGGTGATATCGGTCGACACCGCTGTTTCTTCTATGATGGGTACAGGTAAATCTTCGGTGGGTTCTGGTGTTTTTTCCTCAGCTTCTCCGCCGCCATCATTGTTGGCTTGTGCCAAATAGGCAGGCTCTTCGGGAATTTGCTCTGTCTGTTGGTGAACCAGGGTGATATCGAGCTGATTCACTGGTGCATTGGTCGGCGGCGAAAACACATTGAAGCTGACAGAAAAAATCACTATCGCATGCGCAATAGCTGAGCCAATAACGGTCAGTATCAGACGATCAGATGCGCTAGAGGTTGATATCATTCAGTTACTCTTATGGAATGTCGCGGATCACCGGTTCGCCACTGTGTCCTGTCAGTTTGACGCGGGTTTGCATGGCGGGGCTCATTTCTATAACCCCCTCTTCGGTGACCAGCATGACCATATCAATGCCCATTGCCGCGGCAACGCCGGGCCAGTCGTTGCCGGCGACAAAGATTGCCGTTGCCGCCGCATCCGCTATCGAGGCATTTTGGTGAATCACAGTGCTCGACATGGCCTGATTTGCCGGATGGCCGGTTCGGGGGTCAAAAATATGCGGATAACGCTTGCCTTCATAGGTGAAAAAACGTTCGTAGTCCCCCGAGCTGAACACACTTTCGTCATCGCTTACGGCAACAGATGCCAGTACACCTTCCTGGCGAGGGTGGCGAATGCCAATAATCCATGGACGTTGACCATGACGGCCAATGGCACGCAAGTCACCGCCGATATTGACAACGGCATTTTCAATGCCTTGTTGCCTTAATACGGCAATGGCGTTATCGACGGCATAACCTTTGGCAAACCCACCGAACCCCAGCCTGGCCTGCGTATTGCTGCTACTTAAGCGGTTGTTTTCAATGGTAATGTCTTCCATTGTTGGGCTGGCTGCCAGCCAGGCATCAATTGCTTGCTGGCTCGGTGGAGGACGGGACTCAAACCAGGCATCCTGCTCAAAGCCCCATAAGCTGAAAAGATTTCCCGCTGCCGGGTTAAATAGCTGTCCGCTTTCATTGGCCAGTTTTTTTGCCAGTAGAATAACCGTTGCTACATTATCATCGACCTCAATAGATTCACCGGCAGCAATTGCGTCATTGATCTGCGTTAAGACGCTGGGTTGCCAGGCATGCCAGAGATCATTTACCTCGGAAAAGGAGTGTTCCAGAGCATCAATGGTGTTGGCGGCGGTTGCTTCATCAACGCCATACAAGCTGATATCAATTTCGGTTCCAAAAGCGAAAAACTTGGCTTGTAGCGCTCGATCGCTCTCACCACAGGCGCTGAGAAAGCTGATGCCAACAATCAATAAAAGACAGTTTAAAACGGTCTTCATAAATACGCCTCAATACAATTCATCAAGTCTCCCGCAATATCCAGATTAAACTGTTGATCCAGCTCTCGAATACAGGTTGGGCTGGTGACATTAATTTCTGTCAGATAATCACCAATCACATCCAGGCCGACAAATAACAGCCCTTTTTCCCGTAGTTTTGGCCCGACTTGCTGACAGATCCAGCGATCTCGATCGGTCAATGGCCGGCCTTCACCACGGCCACCGGCGGCCAGATTTCCTCGCGTTTCTCCGGCCGCCGGAATGCGTGCCAGGGCATACGGAACCGGTTCTCCATCAATCAACAAAATGCGCTTGTCACCATCTTTGATGGCCGGTAAATATTGTTGCACCATGACCGACTTCGTATAGTGTTCGGTCAATGTTTCAACGATCACCGAGAAATTCGGATCGCCCTGACTGACTTTGAACACGGAGGCACCACCCATGCCATCCAGCGGTTTGATAATAATATCGCCATGTTGTTCCTGAAACTCGCGCATCAACTGCTTTTTTCGCGTGACCAGCGTTGGCGGACAGCATTGTGGAAACCAGGCGGTAAAGAGTTTTTCATTGGCATCCCGCAGGCTTTGCGGATGGTTGACCACCAGGACGCCCTGCGCTTGTGCCTGTTCAAGCAGGTAGGTGCTGTAGATATATTCCATATCAAACGGTGGATCTTTTCGCATCAGAATAACGTCGAGATCACTGAGAGGACGCGTGGTGGCCTCGCCCAGCTGATACCAGTTATCCGTTGAGTCCTTGACCTGCAAGTCGCGCATGCTGGCCATGACATTTCCTTGATTCAGATAGAGATCCTGTTGCTCCATATACTGGAGCGTCCAGCCTTTTGCCTGTGCGGCCAGCAGCATCGCGAAGCTGCTGTCTTTCTTAACATTGATGGCAGAAATAGGGTCCATCACGATGCCGATGAGTCGCGACATAATTGTGCTCTTTAACGATAAAAGGGTCGCAGCATTGTACCGTATCTGTTTCCTTAGCGGCGGCAGCGTAAATTGCAATGCAGCCGGCCGATGAATTCATTATGGCGGCGTCTCTACAAGCGAGGGCGTTATTCGTTATAATCAGTCAATTTTCAGTCATACAAAGACAACTTCAGCATGAGTGATCTCGCGGCAAATGTGGCGACAACGCCAAAAACCTTTCAGGAGCTGATCCTGCGCCTGCAACAATACTGGGCAGAGCAAGGCTGTGTGTTATTACAGCCATACGATATGGAAGTCGGTGCCGGTACGTTCCATCCCGCCACCTTCTTGCGAGCGATAGGCCCTGAACCCTGGAGTGCGGCCTATGTGCAACCTTCCCGTCGTCCAACGGACGGGCGCTATGGCGACAACCCCAATCGTTTACAGCACTACTATCAGTTCCAGGTAATTATCAAACCCTCGCCATTAAATATTCAAGAGCTGTATCTGGGCTCGCTGCGTATGCTTGGTATTGATACCACCATCCATGATATCCGTTTTGTCGAAGATAACTGGGAATCGCCAACCCTCGGTGCCTGGGGGCTGGGTTGGGAAGTCTGGCTCAACGGCATGGAGGTGACGCAATTTACTTATTTTCAGCAAGCTGGCGGACTGGAGTGTAAACCGGTCAGTGGTGAAATCACCTATGGTCTGGAGCGGATCGCCATGTATTTACAAGGTGTTGCCAGCGTCTATGACCTGGTGTGGGCCGATGGGCCGATGGGCACCGTTACCTATGGTGATGTGTATCATCAGAATGAAGTTGAAATGTCGACATATAACTTTGAACATGCCAATACCGAGCATTTGTTTCAGCTGTTTGATACTTGTGAAAAAGAGAGTGAACGAATGATTGACGCGGGTCTGCCGTTACCTGCCTATGAAATGGTGTTAAAAGCGTCACACACCTTCAACCTGCTGGATGCCCGCAAGGCGATTTCAGTAACAGAAAGGCAGCGTTTCATTTTGCGTGTCAGAACGTTGGCCAGAGCAGTGGCCCATGCTTATTATGCACGGCGTGAAGCATTAGGTTTCCCGATGCTAACTCGTAATGATGAGGTGCAGGCATGAGCGAAACAAGTGATTTCCTGCTGGAATTAGGTACCGAAGAGTTACCACCAAAAGCATTACAGCCATTAAGCGCCGCATTGCTGGCGGGCATAAAAGAGGGATTAGCTGAAGCCGGACTGGGGTTTGCGATAGCCAAAGCCTACGCCAGTCCGCGCCGGCTGGCAGTCGTGATAACGGCATTGCAAACACGCCAGGCGGATCGTCAAGTGGAAAGGCGAGGCCCTGCGGTGACGGCCGGATTTGATGAGCAAGGTAATCCTACAAAAGCACTGCAAGGTTTTGCCCGTTCCTGCGGGGTTGATGTCAATGCCTTGCAAACGGTGGAAACGGACAAGGGTGCCTGGCTGGTTTATCGGGAATTGCAAACCGGGCAGGCCGCCAGTGCGTTATTGCCAGAGATTGTCAAACAAGCACTGGCCGCACTGCCGATTGCGAAACGCATGCGTTGGGGCGCACTTGATGAAGAGTTTGTCAGGCCGGTTCACTGGTTAATTCTGCTGTTGGGTGAGGAAGTTGTTCCGGCCAGTTTATTGGGCGTACAAGCAGACCGGCTCAGTTACGGCCATCGTTTTCATCACCCACAAGCTATTCGTATTGATAGTCCGCAAGGCTATGCCGAGCAACTGTTGACTGAAGGACGGGTCATGGTTGACTTTACTGAGCGGCGTGAAACGATCCGTGGACAAGTCAACGAACTGGCCAGTCAAATGGACGGGCAGGCGTTAATTGATGAGGATTTACTGGATGAAGTCACCGGGCTGGTGGAATGGCCCGTAGCTTTGTCCGGAAAGTTTGAAGAACGCTTTCTGGCGTTGCCCGCACAAGCGCTGATTTCCTCGATGCAGGGACATCAGAAATATTTTCCGCTAGCGGATGCTGCCGGTAAGTTGCTGCCTTATTTTATTACCGTTTGTAACATTGAAAGCCGGGATCCGGCGCAGGTGATTGCCGGGAACGAGCGGGTGATTTTACCGCGCCTGAGTGATGCTGCCTTTTTCTGGGATACTGATCGCAAGCGCCCGTTGGCGGAGCGTCAGCAGCAGCTGAAAACGATTGTGTTTCAGAATCAGCTGGGAACCGTTTTTGATAAATCGCAGCGTGTTGCCAGCCTGGCAGGTTTTATTGCCGACAGAATTGGTGGTGAGGTGGCATTAACAGAACGTGCTGCGCAGCTGGCCAAATGTGATCTGGTCACTGAAATGGTTGGTGAGTTTCCTGAGCTGCAAGGCATTATGGGTTGTTTTTATGCCCGGCTTGATGGCGAACCGGAAGCACTGGCAGTGGCGATAGATGAACAATATTTGCCACGCTTTGCTGGTGATGTTTTACCGCAGGGGAAAGCAGGGCAGGCGCTGAGTCTTGCTGAAAAAATCGATACTTTGTGTGGTTTATTTGGTATTGGGCAACCGCCCTCGGGCGCCAAAGATCCATTCGCCCTGAGGCGTGCGGCCTTGGGTGTGTTGCGAATCATCATTGAAAATGAGCTGGATCTGGACTTGGTCGAATTGCTGCAACACTCTGTCCAAAGTTATGACCAACAATTGACTGAACCGGAAACAGTGGCTCTGGTGATGCAGTATTTGTTTGATCGCTTGCGCGGATATGCTGCCGATGCTGGTTATCATGGTGATGTGTTTGAAGCGGTTCTGGCGTTACAGCCAACCCGGCCGCTGGACTTTATGCAGCGTA
>CANRLD010000061.1 GCA_947631375.1 uncultured Methylophaga sp.
GGTCGATGCCAAGCATTTACAGCAGGCGCAGCAGTTTAAACAGGTTTATGCCACCTATCGGCAAAATCAGGATCTGATTACGATTGGTGCATATCAGGCTGGAACGGATCGGCATATTGATGAAGCTATCAATCGGTATCCGGCGTTGGCTGATATGTTGAAACAAGGCATGCACGAGGCGCATGATTGGAACAGCAGCATCCAGGCGTTGAAAAAAGTCGCTTTCGCGCCAACGGCTGCTATACCGCAACAAGATGGACAGTTGCTACCGGCAGGACAACAGAACTTTTAATCCAATAAGGATTGATACGGCATGACTCGGGCGGCAAAACTTATACCAGTAATCGAAATGGCTGCCCGTGAAGCGGATGCCGCGATGCAAGCGCTTGCTCAGTCAAATAGTGTGCTGCAGCGGGAACGGCATCAGCTGGCCGAACTGCAACGTTACCGGGATGATTATTTGCAACGGTTTCGCCAGCAAGATCAACAGCAGCAGATGAGTGCCAGAAAAGCGGTTGATTTACGTGCCTTTCTGGCCCAGCTTGAGCAGGCGATTCGGCTGCAACAAAACCATGTTGAACACTGCTTGCAGCAAACCCAAAAGCAACAAACACTGTGGTTGCAGGCCAGAAACAAGCAACAGGCTATCGAGACGTTACAACAGCGCTATCAGGATGAAGAGGCACGACGTCAGCAAAAGCAGGAGCAACGTCTGGCCGACGAACATACTGCCCAGCTCTGGGCGCGTAAACCCAAGTAAACACTGGCACAGTCTCTGCATTAGACGAAGCTGTGGCCTGATTACCTCTCGCAGTAACGAGAATTGTCAGGATAAGCGGATTTTTTTGCCGGTTGCGAGGCAGCATGGCGGCAAAATACAGGGCGGGAAATGACAGGTGATAGCAGGCAATCAGACAGTACAGCTGAATGATGAAGGACGCTTGGCCAATGCGCTATTGCAGGCCTTGCATCTGCTGTTATGGTGGTTACGCGAAATGCTGGCTAATGTGAGTCAGCTGCAAACAATGGATATGCGTTGTTCTGGCTGGCGGTTGCTGTCCGCTACATTGGCAAGGAGCTGGGTAACGCCAGATTGAACACCGTGATGGATGAATGCTTTTCAGCTGTTGCTAGGCAGCAATTATTGCCGAAGTTGCGACTGACGACTTGTCAGGAAAATGCTGCTGTAGTGCCTGAATATGTTGCGGCAGAACAAGGCAAACTCGATGACTAGGCAGGCTACAACACGCATCATCGCCGTGATGAATCAAACAAAGGATGTTGGTAAAACCACGATTACAACCAATTTGGGGGTGATCATGGCGGAGATGGGATATAGCGTGTTGCTGCTGGATATGGACCCGCAGGCAGATTTAAGCCGCCAGTTTGCTGTGCCTGATGTGACGCCAGGAATGGATCGCTTATTGCGACAGGACACGTTTGCGGAAACGGATATTTTATCGCTGAACGAACGACTGTCATTGATACCTGCCGGTGCGGAGTTGATTGGTTTTGAACAGCAACATCCAACGAGAGAACTAGGGCTAAAGCTGAAGCAATTACTCACTTCGAAAAGCGTGGCAGATCGGGATATTATCCTGATTGATTGCGCCGCAATATCCGGCTTGTTGGGAACTAATGCAGTGTTGGCAGCAACCGATATGTTGATCCCGGTATCCGCCAATCAGCAGGCATTGCACGGCATGATCAACATGTTACCGGTGCTGCGTCGTGTAGCAAATTTGCGTTCACCACCATTACGTCTGTGGCTATGTCTCAACCGCTTGCCCGACAATACTGATTTTGCTAAGCAGTTTATTACCGTGTTATCAGAATATTTTCCACAGCGGGTATTAAAAACGGTGATCTATGATAGTGAGTCCGTAAACCCGGCGGATTATCTGGCTTTGGCAAAGGATTTGTTGATGGGAAGAGTCAACTGATGACAGAACAAACACAACGCTATCAGCCGTCTGCAGATCGGGATATTGCTGACTTAAATGAGCAGGATATTTTGCTGGTCGAACAGAACTTTGACCGAATGCTGGCAGTGAGCGAGGCATTTTGCCAGCGTTTTTATCAACGCTTATTTACTGAGTTTCCCCAACTGTTGCCGTTGTTTGATGCTGTCAATATTGAAGGTCAGCATAAAAAACTGTTTGCTTCGATGGTGTTATTGATTCAATACCTGCGCGATAGCGAAATGATTGTTGACTATCTGCAAGGGCTTGGCGCCCGTCATCAGCAATATGGTATTGAAGCCGAACATTTTCATTGGTTTATTGATAACTGGATTGCGGTGGTGGCCGAGTTTAGCGGGCAAGACTGGCATAGCGATCTGGAGCAGGCCTGGCGACAGGTATTGGAATATGTTGCCGATGTTATGCAGACCCCGGAGTCATCCACCCGGCAACAGACAACGACAGCTCCTTTCTTTCCGCCACAAGCGGAAATCGATGAGTGTGCCCTCACTTTATTAGCCGTTGAACAAACCGCAACCCCGATGATGATTGTCGATTTAGACCGAGTGGTGCGTTATATCAATGCAGCAGCGGTGAGCTTGCTTGGTCAGTTTCAGCCGTATTTTCAGGATCGGTTTCCAGCTTGGCGGGCGGACAACTTGCTTAATAGTTCATTGCAGTTTTTTGGTGAGCGGCTGCCTTTTCCCATCGTCTGGCTGGACGATCCTGGCGCGCTGCCACGCAGCGTCAACTTGCCAAATGCAGTGCTGGATTTAACACTGACAATATCGGCATTGTACAAACAGGATAAGGTGCAAGGCTTTTTGTTTGAGTGCTATCCACTCACCACCAAGAGCGTGACAACAGATCCTGCCAGCTCCGGGGCGTTGCAAGCAGAAACACTGATGACAGGTAAAGCAGCCAGCCGCGAACTAGAGCAGTGTTTGCAAGAGAGCCAGCAACAAAATCATCAGCTTACCGCCATGTTACAAGACATAGATGATGCACTTTATGAAAGTGGTCTGCTGGCGCTTAACTGCACGGCGGAAGCAAAAAATCTGGGTAGCGATGCCTCTTTGTTGCGCGATGTTTCCACCGAGATCCAGACGTTGAATCAACAACTGGTATCGTTGTTACAGCCACTGAAAATGCAATCCGCCCAACAACAGCAACAATTAGCCCATTGTTTGCAATTAGCAAAACAAATGATGGCCGCGCTTGGTGCAGAACAAGGCGAAAACGGTGTTCTTGGTTTGATAAGCCATCAACTGTCACAGCAGACACAAGCGTTGACAAGGGTATTGCAGTTGTTGGCCAAGCAAATTGCTGACAGCGAATAGTATTGGCACAAGCATTGCTTTATCCCAGTTAATAGAGAAGCACCGCCGGTGTTAATTTCAGATATTTAAGGAATGCTATGACACAGACGTTGACGTTATCTTCGTCATCCCTTCAGGTTATAAATGCTGCGAGCCTTGATAAACCAGCTGCTTCCGCAGGAAATGAAGGCGAGTTGTTTGCGCAGCAGCTGAATCGTGAGATGAATGGTGCGCAGCGCCCGGTGAATGATAAGCAAGCAGATGAAAGCCGTAACACGCCTACCGCCAAAGCGGAGGAGGCAGCGGCCAAAGACGGCAAGAACTTGCCGGCAACTTCTGCTGCGGAAACTGATGCGGGAGAGGGCGCTGCCCCGGCTGAGGGTGATGATGAGTTGATTGGTGAGCCGCAAACGGCTGATATCGAGATGGCTGTAGAATCCCGGTCGGTCGCGGATGAAATGTTGGTAAATGCTGCTCAGCCTCAACCGGCAAGTGAACAGATTACCAGTGCAAAGAAAAAGGCAGCGGTATCTGTGGCGGTGATAAATCATCCATCGGTCACAGCGCTGCAAAATAAGTCAGTTGCGTCTGATGACCGTAAAACCAATTCTATTCGTGCCGATATTTTGCAGGCACTACAGCCACAAAAAGGACAAGATGATTCTCTGGCAACTGAGAAAGTTAAATCCATGCTGCAAATAACCAGTAAAGGGTTGCAACAAATCCAGACTGCCACCGCTGACAGCAGTGCTTCATTGCGTCAGCTTGAGCCGTTGACAGACACTGTACACGCTGCCAGAGCGCCAACAGCCATTACCATGACAACAACACCAGCCAGTGCCGTGCTGTCACTGGATATTCAGCCACAATTAAACAGTGAAGCCTGGAATAAAGTCATGAGCAGTCGCGTGGTGTGGATGGCGCGTGAAGGTGTACAACATGCTGAGTTACGTTTGACCCCGGCGCATCTTGGGCCGGTAGAGGTGCGATTAAGCTTGCAAAATGAGCAGGCAAGTGTCACTTTTACTGCCGCCAATGCCGCGGCGCGTGATGCCTTGGAGCAAGCGTTGCCGAGACTGCGGGACAGTTTTACAGAAAATGGACTGGCATTAAGTCATGCGGAAGTGAATCATCAGGATGCATCGGCCGAAGAGGGGGCCCAGGATCAGTTGTTTGAGGATCAGCCCAATCAGGCTCAAGTAATTGTGGCGCTGGACGCTAATGAAGATGAAGACGGCGCATTACTTAACGAAGAGTTGACCGAGCGTAGTGTTGGCGTAAGTGTGTTTGCCTGAAAAATAAAGAGAATAATGATGTATTTGGAGAAGGGAGAGCGGCGTGTTTAAGTTAGAAAATTATTCGCTGAGAAAACGTATGTATATCGTAGCGGGCTTTGGCATTATCGGATTGATATTGCTTGCAGCGCTAAGCTTTTATATGACAACACACGCCGTTGCACCGGCACAGCAATTAAAAGCCATTGCCGCGCTTGTGGTGGTAGGAAGCGTTTTAATTGTGTTTGTAGCGCATGTCATCGGTCGTTTTGGCGATAGCCGTGCCACCATGTTGGTCAACGCCATTCAAAATATCAAAAAAGGCGATCTCACCCAGAAAATTGCTATCTCCGGCAAAAGCGATTTCAGCTGGATGGCATTTGAACTGGATAGTGCGCGGAAAAATGTTGCTAATTTGGTACACACACTGATTGGTGGCGTTGACCAGTTGAACACGGCGACACAAAACATGGCAACTATCAGTAAGGAAACTGTATCTGGCGTGTTGAAGCAGCAGGAAGAAACTGATCAGGTCGCAACAGCGATGAATGAAATGACAGCTTCAGTACAGGAAGTTGCCCGTACAGCGACCAGTGCCGCTGAAGCTGCCCGCAACGCTGATAATGAAGCTAAATCCGGTAAACAAGTTGTTTTGGACACCATGCAGTCTATTGATACGTTGGCCAGCGAAGTTGAAAAAGCCGCTGTCACGTTAAGTGAGCTGGAAGCTGATATCGGTAACATCGGGGCGATTGTTGATGTGATTCGCGGCATCACTGAACAGACCAATTTACTGGCCTTAAATGCGGCGATTGAAGCAGCACGTGCGGGTGAGCACGGCCGGGGCTTTGCGGTCGTTGCAGATGAAGTGCGCACGCTGGCGGCCAGAACGCAATCTTCCACCCATGAAATTGAAGAAATGGTCAGTCGTCTGCAGCAAGGCGCACGTGCGGCAGTAAAAGTGATGAATGAAAGCCGTGAAAGCGCCAAAACCAGTGTGGAAAAGGCAGCCAGCGCCGGCTCTGCTCTGGATAGTATTACGGCGATGATTTCGACAATGGATGAAATGAGCACGCAGATTTCTGACGCGGCCAATGAACAAAGTTCAGTGGCTGAAAATATCAATCGCGGTATCGTTAATATCAGTCAGATTGCGGATTTGACAACTGATGGCGCCAGAGCGTCATCGGAGGCGGTTGAAACGCTCAGCACGCTATCATCACACTTGCAGGATGCGTCAGGAAAATTCAAGGTCTAAAACAATACGGCGTCACAAGGGGTGTTAAAGACCACGACACAAAAAAGCTCCGGATAAATAAACGGAGCTTTTTTGTTTCTTTATCTGCCGGACGAATACCTGTTTAGGCGTTCAGTTCAGTTTCTATTTCAATCAGTTTTTGTAGTGGATCGCTTGCGGCAGTGATCGGACGACCGATCACTAGGTAGTGGCTGCCGGCCTGAATAGCTTGCGATGGGGTCATAACTCGATGTTGATCGCCTTTGGCACTGCCCGTCGGACGAATTCCCGGCGTCACCAGCTGGAACTGGCTACCGAGTTCAGTCTTCAGCATGGCGGTTTCCTGTGCTGAACAGACAACGCCATCGAGACCGTTATCCGCAGCCAGAACCGCCAGGCGCAATACAGTGTCGGTAATGGTGTCTTGTAAGCCAATTGCATCGAATGTTTGCTGATCCATGCTGGTCAACAGGGTGACGCCAATAAGTAAAGGTGCATCATGATGACTGCCAATAGCTTGTCTGGCGGCTGACATCATTGCCGGCCCGCCGAGGGTATGAACATTTACCATCCACACGCCTAAATCAGCGGCGGCGGCGCAGGCATTGGCCACCGTATTGGGAATGTCGTGATATTTCAGATCAAGAAAAATATCAAAGCCTTTTTGCTGGAGGTTGCGCACAATATCCGGGCCACTACGGGTAAAGAGTTCCTTGCCGATTTTGAGACGACAACGCGTTGGATCAAGTTTGTCGGCCATCGCTAATGCGGCGTCGGCACTGGGGTAATCCAGCGCAACAATAATATTCGATTGAGACATGCTAAGTTCCACTGATAAAGCGAAAGGCGATCCTACCGTAATTGGCAGGATTTTGCGGCTGAATTCACTCGCAGGTGAGTGATAATGCTATTCTGTGCGGCAGTTTTCTAAGAGTTGATAGCATGAAATTTGTTACATCGGCACAAGACGGGCTGGCTCGTCGAGGGCAATTGGATTTTGACAGGGGCAGTATTCAGACCCCGGCATTTATGCCGGTAGGAACCTATGGCTCCGTTAAAGCAATGACCCCCGAAGAGGTTCGCGCCACTGGCGCTGAAATTATCCTGGGTAATACCTTTCATTTAATGCTGCGCCCGGGAACAGAAGTTATCCAGCAACATGGTGATTTACATGACTTTATGCGCTGGGATGGGCCAATTCTTACCGATTCGGGCGGTTTTCAGGTTTTCAGCCTGGGAGCACTGCGTAAAATCACCGAGCAAGGCGTGCATTTTCGCTCTCCAGTCAATGGCAACAAAGTGTTTATGGGACCGGAAGAGTCCATGTCTGTGCAGCGGGCGCTGGGCAGCGACATTGTGATGATTTTTGACGAATGTACTCCTTATCCCGCAGATGAAAAAACAGCTGCGGCTTCCATGCGATTGTCACTGCGCTGGGCGGCGCGCAGTAAAGCCGCTCATGGAGATAATCCGGCAGCATTATTTGGCATTGTTCAGGGCGGCATGCATGAATCGCTGCGCGATGAGTCGCTGGCTGGGCTGACCAATATCGGCTTTGATGGTTATGCCATTGGCGGCTTATCGGTCGGTGAACCTAAAGAAGACATGCTGCGTATCTTGCAACACTTGAGCACTAGAATGCCGATTGATAAGCCACGTTATCTGATGGGGGTGGGAAGGCCGGAAGATTTGGTCGAAGGTGTGTGCGCCGGCATTGATATGTTTGATTGTGTGATGCCAACTCGTAATGCGCGCAATGGTCATTTATTTGTGCATGAAGGGGTGATAAAAATTCGTAACAGCCGCCATAAAACAGATACCGGTCCGTTAGATCCTTACTGTGATTGCTACACCTGTAAAAATTATAGCCGAGCGTACCTGCATCATCTGGATCGAACGGGGGAAATGCTCGGTCCCCGCCTGAATACCATTCATAACCTGCATTATTATCAGCGTTTAATGCAACAGCTCAGAGAAGCAATAGAAACCGGTACTTTGCAACAGTTTCGGACTGCTTTTTATGCAATGCGCCAGCAGCAGGCAAAATGAACAGGATTGGCTATCAGCCAGGATTTTGCTGTGGCATAATCACTGTCTTTTATTTTCCAGTTTAGAGGAAGCACGATGGATTTTCTGATTTCACCAGCGTTTGCTGAAGCGGCGGCATCACAATCCGGATCACCGGGTTTGCTGGATTTCGCCTTTCCGATTATTTTGTTGGTATTGTTTTACGTCATGTTGATTCGTCCGCAACAAAAACGTGCCAAAGCGCACCGCGCGATGCAACAGGGACTTGCCAAAGGTGATGAAGTGGTTACTGATGGCGGGCTGATGGGCAGAATCAATGATATTAATGACAATGCCATTGACCTGCAGATTGCCGAGACTGTTGAAGTCAAAGTGCGCCGCGAATCAATCAATACCGTGCTGCCAAAAGGCACGTTGAAAAAACTGTAATTCATCATCAGGCTGCCGTGCGCAGCCTTTTTGCTATCTGGATCAAAAAATGAACCGATATCCTCTGTGGAAAAACCTCCTTGTCATCGTTGTGCTGGTTATTGCTGTTATTTATGCGATGCCAAGTCTATTTGGTGACGATCCTGCCGTCCAGGTGTCAGCAAATCGTCTCAATACGCTTGATTTGGATATTGTCAACGACATTGAAGCGGCGCTAAAAGAAAACGAAATTCCGTATAAAGGCGCGGTGTTGGAGGATAATCGCTTATTGATTCGTTTCGATAGCGATAATGAGCAACTCAGAGCGCGGGATCTGATTCAGCAACGCCTGGATGAAGACAGTTATATCGTGGCCTTGAACCTCGCGCCCAATACGCCACGCTTTTTGCGGGCAATTGGCGGAAAACCCATGAGTCTGGGATTGGACCTGCGCGGTGGCGTGCACTTTTTGATGGAAGTCGATATGGCTTCTGTTTTAAAGCAGACACTGGAAAGTTATGCCAACGATGTACGGGTTTTATTGCGTGACAATACCATTCGTTATACCCAGGTCAATGTTGATGGAGACGTACTGACATTTGGTTTTCGTGATGCAGCTGATCGGGATGCCGCCATCCGCGAAATTGGGCGGGAACTGAATGAAGTGACGGTTTCTGAGGGCGATAACGCAGACCGACCGACGGTTGTGATTCGTTTGAATGAGACCACAGTGCGTGAAACGCAGAACTTGGCATTGCAACAGAACATCACCACACTGCGCAACCGTATTAACGAGCTTGGCGTTGCTGAACCTACAGTACAACAGCAAGGACAGAGCCGGATTGTGGTGCAATTACCTGGCGTTCAGGATACGGCCCAGGCGAAAAAAATCCTGGGGGCTACCGCGACACTGGAGTTTCGCCTCGTTGATTTTGAAAACGATGTTCAGGACGCACTCAATGGTCGCATTCCACCAAATTCCGAATTGTTTTATCACCGGGATGGTCGGCCTTATTTGTTGAATAAGCGCGTTATGTTGACCGGTGAAAACGTTATTAATGCCTCATCCACCATTGATGGGCAAACTGGCTCACCTGCGGTATCGGTTACATTGGATGGTCGAGGTGCGCGAGCCTTTAGCAATATCACCCGTGACAACATTGGTAATCCAATGTCCGTGGTGTTTATCGAATATAAAACAGAGAC
>CANRLD010000062.1 GCA_947631375.1 uncultured Methylophaga sp.
CTTAACCGTCACTTTTGGCCCGACAGCGGTTAGCCATTCGGGGCGTAAGCCGTGGTCAAAGATATCGCTACGCAGTGCAGCGCAGTGCGCCTTTAGTGGATCTGTCATAGAAACCTCGCCTGAATTTCGCTACTATGTAGCGCTATTCGAATGAATTAGTTTTTACTTCATTTCTTATCAGTTTATGAGCAAATAAAATGGCAAACACAAAACGACAAATACTAGTGACCAACGCGCTACCTTACGCTAACGGCCCGATTCATATCGGCCACATGCTTGGCTATATTCAGGCAGATATTTGGGTACGCTATCAAAAAATGCGTGGCCATGACTGTCATTTTGTTTGTGCCGATGATGCCCATGGCACGCCTATCATGCTCAAAGCTCAGCAACTTGGGATAAGCCCTGAAGCTATGATAGCGCAAATGAATGAGACGCATCAGGCTGATTTCGCCGACTTTGCCATTGGCTTTGATAATTACCACAGCACCCACAGCGAGGAAAATCGTCAACTGTCCAACCAGATTTATCTGGCAAACCGTGCCGCCGGACATATTGAAAGCCGTATCATCAGCCAGGCTTACGATCCGGTAAAAGAAATGTTTCTGCCGGATCGGTTTATTCGTGGTGAATGTCCAAAATGTGACGCCGCCGATCAATACGGTGATAGTTGTGAAGTCTGCGGTAGCACCTATGATCCGACCGAACTGAAAAACCCGGTTTCCGCCGTTTCCGGCGCAACGCCGATCACCAAAGAATCGGAACATTATTTCTTCAAACTCGGTAACTTCGAATCGCTGTTGCGCGAGTGGATACAAGGCGATCATTTACAGGCTGAAGTCGGTCGCAAGCTGAACGAATGGTTTGACAGTGGTTTGCAGGACTGGGATATCTCCCGCGATGCACCCTATTTTGGTTTTGAAATTCCCGATGCGCCAAACAAGTTTTTTTATGTGTGGCTGGATGCGCCGATTGGCTATTTAGCCAGCTTCAAAAACTACTGTGATCGCAGCGGCGTTGATTTTGATGAGTTTATGCGCGCCGACAGCCCGACGGAAATGGTGCACTTTATCGGCAAGGATATTATCTATTTCCACGCACTGTTCTGGCCGGCTATGCTCAAAGGTGCTGGTTTCAGATTGCCAAACCGTATTTATGCCCACGGATTTCTCACCGTCGATGGCAAGAAAATGTCCAAGTCGCGTGGCACCTTTATTAAAGCGCGCACCTACCTGAACCATCTGAATCCGGAATACCTGCGTTATTACTTTGCCGCCAAATTGAATAATACAATTGAAGACATCGATCTGAATCTGGAAGATTTCCAGAATCGCATTAACGCTGATCTCGTCGGTAAAGTCGTCAATATCGCCAGTCGTTGCGCCGGTTTTATTAACAAACGCTTTGCCGGCCAGTTAAGCAGTTCGTTAGCAGATGAAACCTTGTTTAAGCAGTTTACCGATCAAACAGAATCGATTGCCAAACGTTATGATCAGCGCGAATTTGCCCAAGCAATGCGTGACATCATGGCGCTCGCTGATAAGGCGAACCAGTATATCGACGAACAAAAACCGTGGGTATTAGCCAAGGAAGAAGGCAAGGATGCAGAGGTGCAGGCCGTCTGTAGCATGGGCATTAACCTGTTCCGTTTGCTGATAGCGTATTTAAAGCCGGTATTACCGCGTACCGCCGAGCAGGCCGAAGCCTTTTTAAATATTGCTCCCTTGCAATGGGCCGATCTTGCTACGCCATTATTGGGACATACCATCGCAGCATTCAAACCACTGATGACCCGTGTTGAACAAGAAAAAATCGATGCCATTATTGAGGAATCAAAAGAAAATATGACCGCGACCGTCGCCCCAGCACAAGCCGCAACAAACATTGAGCCAGTTGCCGAAGAAATCCAGTTTGATGACTTTGCCAAAATTGATTTGCGCATTGCCAAAATCGTTAATGCCGAACATGTTGAGGGTGCAGACAAGTTATTGAAGCTGACGCTGGATATCGGCCTGGACAACAGACAAGTGTTTGCCGGCATTAAATCAGCTTATGCACCGGAAGATCTGATCGGTAAATTAACCGTCATGGTTGCCAATCTGGCACCGCGAAAAATGCGCTTTGGACTGTCCGAAGGCATGGTGCTGGCAGCAGGCCCCGGCGGCAAGGATTTATTTATCCTTAATCCGGACGCTGGTGCGCTGCCTGGTATGCGCGTTAAATAAGCGCTGCGCTACACAATCAAAAGAGCCAGCTTCTTGCTGGCTCTTTTGTATTGGCTGCCTTTAATAAAATGCGCCAAGCGATTCAGTGTTTGATAATACCCAGTACCGCTGCGATATTGGCCAACTCCGCAGTGGTATTCACATTCAGCTTGTTTTTAATCTGCGTATTGTAGTTGGCCACCGTTTTGTAACCCAGGTGCAGCTCCGCCGCAACTTCATGTGCCGTCAGTCCTTTTGCGGTCAAACAAAACACATCAAACTCGCGGGGTGACAGCAACTCAACCACTTGGCCAAAATGCAGGGTATCTGCCGGATGTCTGAAATCATCAATGTTCGGCAAAATATCCTGTTCGATATACCGTTTCCCCTGAGACACCGCCATCACGGCTTCAGCCAGTATTTCCGCCGCACTGTTTTTAGTGACATAGCCTTTGGCACCCGCCTGAATCGCCCGCTCAACATAAATCGATTCATCATGAATACTGTAGACCAGTACCACGGCTTTGGGGTCCTGCTTTTTGAGACGTCGTATCGTTTCCAATCCGCCGATCCCTGGCATCGATAAATCCATTACCACCACATCCGGGCGCTGCCGCTCATATTCATGACACGCCAGTTCACCCCGCTCAACATCAACAATGTTGCCAATAAACGGCTGTGAGTCGAGCAGCATCCGGAATCCGGCACGCACCACCTGATGATCGTCTACCAGTAACACGCTAATCTTTTTTTCATTCATTCTCTGATTTCTCGATAATTGGCATCCATGCACTGACACACACACCTTCGCCAGCTTCAGATTCAAATCTGAAACGTCCGCCCATATTTTCGACTCGTTCACGCATTGCCAGAACGCCAAAACCATGTCCAGCTGCTTCACCGCCTTGCCCATCATCACGGATCCGCATAACAACACGCGGTGAACTTTGCTCGCCTTCCTGCCGAATGGTCAAGGTTACCTTGGTCGCCTGCGCATGTCGCACAACATTTGTAAGGCATTCCTGGGCAATACGATACACATGAATTGCCAGCTCATGAGAAACCTGGTCAAGACGATCATCGTAATCCAGCTTAATCACCAGCTCCGGATAACGTCGCCGCCACTCATTGACCAAATCTGTTAAGGTCGCTCCCAACCCCAAATCCGCCAAACTAAGCGGGTGTAAGGTACGCATCATTGAACGCACCACTCCTGCCAAATGATTACATATTTCAGCGATGGAATCAGACACTTTGCTGACATCAGCACCCGGTTGACGAATCGCCGTTGACATCGCCTTAATCGCTGTCAGCGACTGCCCCATTTCATCATGCAATTCACGTGACAGATTGCGCCGCTCATTTTCCTGGATTTGCATGGTGTGTCTGGCCAGCGCCTGATTATTTTCCTTGGCGACTTTTAACGCATCGGACAAACGATTTACTTCGGTGGCAATAGCGTCAAACTCACTGATTTTGAAAGGCGGCAATTTGCGTCCATATTGACCGGATTCAACCCGGCGCAACCCAACGACAATGCTGCGAACAGCCTGTAACATCGAATTGAACACGATATTAATCGCCAAAAAAATCACGCCGATCATGGTGACCACTGACCAGAAGTACGCCACTGACTCACCCCAGGCTTCGATTATTTCATCAATCGGATCGGCTCTGACCACGATTTGTTTGGTTCTACCGTCAGCCAGGTGAACATTATAATTAGCCGATGGATAGGTTGAGGTCACTGCGCGCACAAACCAGCCTGGCGGCACTTCTTCTTCATCATTCTCAGGCACAAACCACTCCACCTCTTCGCCCTGCTCATTGACGATGCTGATATGCAAGTGACGGGTTTGCTGAATCGCACTAATTTGTCGTAACCACTGATGTTCAGTCATCCCGGTGCGGGATAAGTGGCTAAAGCCCAAGTCAATCATCTGCAAGGCAAGATTAAAGGAAGAAGTCACCTCACGCTCCACCGACTGCCTTGCCTGCCAAATCGTCAAGATCCCGCCGACGATAGTAATAATAATGACTGTAATTAATATCCGGCGGTTAATCAGGCCTCTCAGGCTCATGAATTTGTCTCGATTTTATGTCAATTGAAAGTGTGTGCCAGCAAGCAGCTATAACAAGATACTGTATGTTCAGCTGCCAGTTCAAAAATTAAAACTGGTATTCCAGACCAAGCTCTGCTGCGTATGATTTCCATTTGGCATCAAAATCAAACTCCCCGCCGACGTTTTCAACAGTCGCAGCATTGTTAACCTTGAAATAGCGGTAATTTAAATCAAGCTTCAAGGTAAAGTTGGAACTTACCTGCCATCCGGCATAGATGGATGAACCCACCCCATGCCCCTTTAAATTATCTCTGATTTCCACACTGTCCACATCTAACGCATTGCTTAAGGCGCGCTCATCGCCATCAAAAAATGCATACTGATAAAACAAATCCATGCCTATTATAAAATCTGCTTCACTGATTAACCGTCCACCATACCCTAACCAAGGACCATGCCATTTCGTTCTGGCCGAGGCCGATTTCTGGTAGAGATCTACGTCCTGCTCATGATAGCTGTATCCCAGCTGGGGTCGCCACTCAACTCTGTCGAAGGCGCTGAAAGGCGATTGCCTGGCCAGCACCTTGCCAAAGGAAATTGACGCATCAAACAGATCGCCGCCGTCAATCACTCTGCCGCTATTTATCTCGCCATAGGATGCACGACTTGCGATGAACCATGTGTTTGGCAGGTGAACGGTCAACTCTGCAGCAAGTTGATTGGAATGAAATTTTTGATCGAACAGCTTGTCACGCCTCACCGCTGCGCCAATATAAAAATCAACACCATTGTAGGTAACCAGCGGTTCGTCATGATGAACAGCAGCCAGTGCTCGATGACCTTGCTGCGAGGCTACCTTTGGCTTCTGTTCATAGATATGCATTTTCAGCGGTGGAGCCGCTGTGACGGCAAAACTGACTGCACTCATTGAGATTCATAAACGTCGGTTTAATTTGAAACCGTCTGATGCTTTTTTGGGGTAGCTGCGCCGGTAATCTCAGGCATGTCGACAACAAAACGGTATTGCTTACCACAATGCAGAATGACTTCTTTCTGCTGGCGTTTGAGGATTTTCACCTCAATCCGAATATCACCAAAGCCGTCATGCGCCAATACATCATCGACCAGCTCCATCAACTTGAATTTCAATAGTTTGACGGTGGTTTCTGTTGTAGTGGTAGTCATCCTTACCTGCTCTGGTTTGTTTCGGTGACTGGATAGTAGACACCTGGGAAGTTTTTCCCTATAGGAGATTTTCCTTACTTTTAAAAGGAATCACTCCGAGCACAACAAAACTATGATAACTGATTGTTAATCATATATTTTTAAGAAAAAACATTTTTAAAAATATCTTTTCTTAAAAGTTCCTTAGAAACAATAAACAGAAATTTATTCCTGATGGCGCTGTGACTCATTAAAAAAATGCCACATCATAGGAGAATTACTTCCTGCTAATCATTAGGAAAATATCCTTATTTATTTCGGGATGGATTCAACTGTTGCCAATTGGCAGGAAAAAGACAGGAAACACAGGCCAATAACACTGTGTAACGTATAAAAGGAATTACTCCTATAGGCGATAGGACAGCAGGTGATTATGATTAAACCCGACAGCTTGCTAATGAGATTTTCTCGGAGCTAACGCTCTGAAATAGTTGCTTACTGTAGCCCTAAAGTTAGTTACCTCTTCAGGTTGGTCATGCGATCTGATTTGCCGTGGATACTCTCATATCCACGGTTTTTTTTGTCTGTAATACTGGGATTTTGCTGTGGTGTGGTGTGTTAAAACATGCCTAATTGCAGTTTTGCCGCTTCACTCATCATCTCGCGTGACCAAGGCGGCTCCCAGACCAGTTCAACATGTACTTTATTAATGCCGTCAATACTGGAAATTTTTTCTTCAATTTCCCCCGGAAAGGTCTGTGCTACCGGACAGCCGGGCGCGGTTAATGTCATTCTGATCATCACATTTCCAGACGCACTGACATCAACGCCATATATCAAGCCAAGCTCGTAGATATTAATCGGAATTTCAGGATCAAAAATGGTTTTAAGCATTTCGATCACGTCTTCCGTTAATTCTTCGATAGTGAAAGGTTGTACCTGATTATCATTCATACTATTACTCGGTGCTGATCGATACGTCATGGTCGCTGTCAATGGCGGCGTGGACAGTATGCCACGACAAGGTCGCACATTTTACCCGCGCCGGGAAATCTTTGACACCACTTAGCACTTCCAGTTTCCCCAACAGGCTGCGATCGGTTTTTTCCCCAAGCATCGATTTATGCACCTGTTCGTAAATCGCTTGTGCCTGTTCTATACTTTTGCCTTTTAGTGCTTCTGTCATCAGCGATGCTGACGCGACGGAAATCGCACAACCACTGCCTTTAAAGCTGACATCTTCGATAATATCGCCTTCCAGCCTGACGTAAACCACCAGCTTGTCGCCACAAAGCGGATTATTGCCATGTGCCAGATGATTGGCATGCTCAATCTCGCGAAAATTACGGGGACGTTTGTTGTGATCCATGATCACTTGCTGGTAAAGCTCTCTTAAATCACTCATCAGGCAAAAAGCTCCTGTGTTTTTTGAATAGCGCTGATCAAAGCATCAACTTCTTCCTCGGAGTTATAAAACGCAAAAGAAGCTCTGGCTGTGGCCGGGATATCGTAAAACTCCATCACCGGCTGTGCGCAGTGATGTCCAGTACGAATAGCGACACCCTGCTGGTCAAACACCGTGCCGACATCATGCGGATGAACACCGTCAATCATAAAGGAAAGAACAGCGGCTTTTTCCGCAGCCGTGCCAACAATTTTCACGCCCGGCAGCGCTTCGATTTTGCGGGTAGCGATTTCCAGTAAGTGGTGTTCCTGTGCGGCAATATTATCAATACCAATCTGCCACATATAATCAATCGCCGCGCCCAGACCGATAACGCCAGCAATATGCGGTGTACCAGCTTCAAATTTGTAGGGCAGTTCGTTGTAGAGGGTTTTATCAAAGCTCACTGACAAAATCATATCGCCGCCGCCCTGATATGGCGGCATGGCATTAAGCAAGGATTCACGCCCATACAGCGCACCAATACCGGTAGGCGCAAACATTTTATGACCGGAAAACACATAAAAGTCCGCGTCCAGATCCTGCACATCTACCTGCATGTGCGGCACAGCCTGGGCACCATCAATCAATACCGGAATATTTTTCGCATGGGCTTTTGCTGCCATGCTTTTTACCGGGTTAATCGTGCCCAATGCGTTTGAAACATGGCCAATTGCCAGTATTTTGGTTCGCTCGGTCAGCATGGCATCAAAATTGGTCAACTCCAGTTCGCCGCTATCGGTCATCGGGATGACCTTAAGCTTTGCCCCGGTTTGCTCGCACAATATCTGCCAGGGCACGATATTGGCGTGATGTTCAAGGTGACTGATCAGTATTTCATCACCGGCCTGCAGCATAGGCCGCACAAAGCTTTGGGCAACCAGATTGATCGCTTCGGTCGCGCCGCGGGTAAAGATAATTTCCTTGTCCGATCTGGCATTCAGAAACTGGCGTACTTTGCTGCGCGCCGCATCGTACAAATCTGTCGCCCGCTGGCTCAATTGATGTACACCGCGATGAATATTGGCGTTGTCATGCAGATAATAATGGCTGATCGCATCGATCACCTGACGCGGTTTCTGGCTGCTGGCCGCATTATCCAGATAGACCAGCGGGTGACCATTAACCTGCTGGTGCAGGATGGGAAAGTCTGCACGGATCGCATTAATATTCAAATTACTCATGCGGCGTCGCCTTTTGGTAAACGTTGTTCAATCACCTCTGTAATCACTTGTTTTATCAATGGATTTTCAATGCGTTCAATCACATCAACCGCGAAAGCAAAGGTCAATAAACTGCGGGCGCTGGTTTCATCCAACCCACGGGAGCGCAGGAAAAATAATTGATCTTCATCTATTTGTCCGACTGCGCTGCCATGACCACTTTTTACATCATCCGCGTAGATTTCCATTTCCGGTTTGGTATCCAGCTCACAGCCGCGGGATAACAGCAAATTATGATTTTGCTGGTTGGCATCGGTTTTCTGCGCATCTTTATGCACAATGACCTTGCCATTAAATACCGCATGGCTTTGTCCATCCAGCACGCCTTTGTACAGCTCATCACTGGTGGTGTTTGGCACGCTGTGATCAATCCGTGTGTGGTTATCGACATGCTGCTCGCCACTGACCAGGTAGAGACCATTCATGCTGACATGGGATTGCTCACCGAGTAGCTGACTGTGCACATCATTTCTGGCCAGTTTTGCGCCCAGAGAGACATTGACGTTATGCCACTTACTGTCGCGAGCTTGTTTTGCTGCCAAGGTGGCAATGTGGTAGTGCTCCAGTGATTCACGCTGCACTTTATAATGGAACAACTCGGCATTTTTGCTCAGGTTCACCTCGGTGATAACGTTGGTTAAGCCATTGGCTTTTTCACCGCTAACATAGTTTTCAATAAAAGTGGCTTGACTGTTGTCGCCCAGTAGCACCAGATTGCGCAAGTGCATGGCATAGCTGTCCGTGTGACCGGTATTGATAACGATAAATTCGATTGGCTTGTCGAGCCGAATATCGGCGGCAAGTTCAATAAAAATGCCTTCGCTCATCAGCATGGTATTCAATGCGTTAAAACCGGGCTTGGCCAGATCAATCTGCTGATTGAGAAAGCCGCTGACGCGCTCAATTGATTGCGATAACGGTGTTATCGTCACCCCGGCAGGTAACTGGTCCAATGATGAAGCAGTCAGATCCACACGACCATCCACTATCACCAGGTGATAAGCATCAGTAAGCAGTTTGGCGCCCTTCTCCACAACCCGTCCAGGCTGCTTGATTCGATGATTGAACTGCTTTTGTCCCAATGACCACAAGCTGGTGTACTTCCAGTCTTCTTCTTTTTTACTTGGTAATCCATGGCCGGTAAATTGTGCCAGCGCTTGTTCACGCAGATTTTTCCAAGGCGCATTACCATTCACCATGACATCACGGCGACTGGCTACGGCAGCAAAATCCGTCTGGATGTCTGTCATAACCTTCATGCAGGCATTCCTTCCGGGGCATTATGCACCCAGCTATAACCTGATTTTTCCAGTTCTTTAGCCAGTTCCTT
>CANRLD010000063.1 GCA_947631375.1 uncultured Methylophaga sp.
TGTTCAACTACGCCACGGAGGGGCTTGTCAGCCCATTGCTGGGCATGATTATTGGTATTTTTGTTGTGGTGGTTTATGTTGCTTTGGGGGGAATGCGTTCGGTCATCACTGCCAATATCATCCAGGGCTTATATATGATGATTGTGGGTACGCTGGTGTTGTTATGGGTCATACATACACAGCTTGGCGGTATCGAAGTAGCGATGGAGCGGATCCTGCAACAAAGCCCTGAAGCCCTTACTTTCCCCGGTCCGGGTTGGGAGATGTCGCCAAATTACTGGATGGCTATCGTGATTACCAGTGGCTTGGGCGGTTTTATGTGGCCGTGGGTTTATAACAAACTTTTTGCCGCGGATAGTCTCCGTACCATAAAGCAATCCGTATTGTTTGCACCCACCCTGGGAACTTTGTCATTTGGGGTGCTGATTTTGCTGGCAATGGCATTACACCCTTTACCTTTCGCCCAGCAAAATCCGCAGGAAGCGTTATTCTGGATCCATAGCCAGGCAGGCGTGTGGCCGTTAAGCTTTTTTGCAGTGCTGGTGATGGCTGCCTCTCTGGGTACGGTAAGCAGTATTTTAAATGCGATGTCGACAGCAATTTCAAGTGATTTAGCACAAGTTATGAATCGTAAGATCAGCGAGAAAACGGCGTTGCAGATTGCCCGCTGGTCGGTCGTCGTCATGAGCATAGGTGCACTGATTGGCGCCTATATTCGTGAAGGGCAACTGGTGTTTCTTGCTTTGATGACTTATCAGGGCATGATCGTGTTATCCCCCGTTGTCCTGTTAGGCCTATATTGGCGGCGGGCAAATAAATTTGGTGCGGTCAGCGGGTTTTTAGCCGGTATGCTGGTGTCTTTCGGCTTGACCATTATTGATCCCGCATTTATCCAGAATTATGGCTGGACCCCAGGTGTCTACGGCTTTTTGACTACGTTGAGTATTATGCTGGTTGCTGGATATTGTCGACCGGTCGAATCGCATGTGAACAAATTATGGGACGATATTGCCAAGGCAAAAGCCAGCAATCCAAAAGCCAAACTGAAAACCAGCACTGCGGTCTAATGCGGCGAATATTGGTGTTACTGCTGGTCAGTTTTATCAGCAGTAACACGCTGTCTATTGCTGCCGAGCCTGCACTGTCTGCTGGCAAGGTGGTGTTGTTGCATGGTCTGGCACGCACCGCCAGCTCGATGGTATCACTGGAGCAGCAGCTCAATAACGCCGGTTACACGGTGTGTAATATTGACTATCCCTCGCGTAAATACCGTATTGAAACCCTGGCAAAAACGTTTGTACTGCCCGCGATAAAAAATTGCTTTACCGAACCGTCCGGCAGCGTACATTTTGTAACGCATTCGCTGGGCGGTATTATCGTTCGCCAGCTGGCCGCTGAAGCAAGTGATGTCAATATTGGCCGGGTAGTGATGTTATCGCCACCCAACCAAGGTAGCGAAGTGGTAGATAAGCTTGGTAACTGGGGGCTGTTTTCCTGGATAAACGGGCCGGCGGGGCGTCAACTTGGTACCGCTCAGGACGCTTTACCTAATCAACTGGGACCGGCGACTTTTGAACTGGGCATTATTACGGGGAACCGCTCGATAAACTGGATTTTATCTTCGCTGCTCCCCGGCCCGGATGATGGCAAGGTCGCTATTGATAACGCCAAGCTGCAAGGAATGCAGGATTTTCTGCTAGTTGAGCAAACGCATCCGTTTATTATGAGTAGCAGGCAGGTGCAACAGCAGGCGATACATTTTCTGCAATATGGGCAATTTCAGCAGTAACAGCGACAGCCAAATTGCACGGCAGGCAAATATCCCGTGCTATTTAGTCAAAATGCTGTTTAACGGGGCGGGCTTTCTTCGTAGAGTAGAGGTGTGTATCGCTACATATATGGAGAAAACTATGTTACGCATGAAGTCGATTATTATCAGCGGACTGTTATTGATGATTAGTCCCGCCATGGTATTGGCTGAAGAGTCGATTGAAAAGCACCACTACAACACACTGGTGCTGGATATTAAAGTCACCGGCGATAATACGGTGACGGGCGATGACGCTGAAAATGCGACTAAAGTAGCCAAGTTCAGTGAACATCTGCGTGATGAATTACAGCAAAAAACCCGCTTTAACATCATCAAGGATGCTGCCTCGCTGGACAAACTGGCTGCTGCCAGTGAAACCATGGACTTGCATAATTGCAATGGTTGCGAAGGGAGCATTGCCGAAGAGCTGAACGCCGAGCTGGTGATTATGCCAACCATTTTTCGTATGAGCCGGTTAATTGCTGCATTACACCTTGAGTTTAAGGATGTCGACAGTGGCAAGTTAATTAAACGGCAGGTTTATGACTTTCGTGGCAGTACTGATCAAGCTTGGGAGCGGGTGCTGCGCTCTGCTGTCCGTGACTTAGCAGACTGGGATAAAAATAATTAAGGTTTTACCAGACAGGCCGCTTTGGTTTTCCGGGATACATCGGATAAAAAGCGCGCCTGTCTGCATGTTTTCATTATGGCTTGACGCAAAATTACAATTATCCGCTGCCCTTTTCCCGGAAAATTCATTCCAGTTATTACCTGACATTGGAGTGAATGATGCAACAAAGAATCACCCCGTCCAGCACCTATGGACTGTTTCCCGCCTTACCGAAAGCGCTTACATCAATTGCAGATGCTGTTGATAAAACCGGCTTGGACAAACGCTTAATTTGTCTTCTGGAGATTCGTGCTTCCCAGATAAATGGCTGCGGCTATTGTCTGAATATGTATTATCAACATGCGCGTGAGCTGGGCGAGCAGCAACAGCGGCTTGATGTGCTTTCTGCCTGGCGCGAAGTGCCGTGGTTCAATGAGCAGGAAACAGCCGCACTTCATCTGTGTGAATTGCTGACCGAATTACCTTCAAGCCATGTTACTGATGCGGACTTTGCCAGATTAATGCAGCATTTCAGTGAAACAGAAATCATTGCCCTGGTGGCCACCATATTAAAGATCAATAGCTGGAACCGGGTCGTGGCAACATTGCATTTTATTCCCGAGCGCAACGAGCCGATAGCGTAAACAATCGCATAGAGAGAGTTGATATGAAAAAGACAAACGTTTTTTCAGTGTTACTGCTGGGACTCAGTGTACTGGCAGTGAATCCTGCCAAAAGTTATGTCACTGACATAACATCTTTGCTCAGCCAGCATATCAATGCACCCTTTAACGAAGAGGTGGAGATGATAAAAGTCCGCTATGCGCCAGGCGAGTCATCTGCACCACATCGACATAATGCCCATACATTGGTTTATATGCTTGAAGGGGAAGTTGAGATGCAGGTCAAGGGTGGTGAACTGGTCAGATTAGTGGCCGGGGATACCTTTTACGAATCGCCTGAAGACATTCATTTGGTGTCACGTAATGCCAGCACGAATAACGATGCAGTGTTTCTGGTCGTTTTTGTAAAGTCACAGGGCGCTGCGACATTAGTTCCTCATACGGATTAACTTGATAGTATGCAGGGAATGAAAACAGACGCCAGACAATCTATTGAGGGTATTCAAGAGCTGCTGCACCTTGGTTTTCGCCGGGTGTTGCCAAACCCGCGGCTTGCGCCCTGGGTGGAATGTTTTTGGTCTGCCAAATCCTTTCTTGCCCGGGGTTATCAGGAACGGTTATATCCTGATGGCGGCAGCAGTTTGCTGTTTCATTTCAAAGGTACGGAACAAGGATGCTGGTTTAATGCTCTGCAAACATTTATTCCAGCCAGTTTCGAGGGCAAGATTGATAGTTTTGGCATCCGTTTCAAACCCGGCGGGGCAAGTGCGCTGTTGGGTTTGGCAATGAATGATCTGACTTTGCATGTGGTTAATGGACAGGAGTTAACCTTGCAGACGGTTGCGCCGCTTTATCAGGAGCTCGCACATGGCAGTTTTCAGCAGCGTGTGCGATTGGCAGAAAACTGGCTGTTGCAGCAGTGTCTTGTGCAAGACGCCGTTCCTGGTCCAGTGCAATACCTGAATAACAAGCTGGTCATGTCAGATGTTGTGCTTACCGATGCTTTAAAAGATATGGGGCTAGCGCGGCGGCGGGCGGAGCGCCTGTTCAGGCAGCAAGTGGGTATGGCGCCAAATCAGTTAAAAATGCTGCTTAGAATCAAGAAAGCCCGCTATCAGCTTAAGCTCAATCCTGATCAGTTATTAGTCGATACCGCATTGCACAGTGGCTATTTTGATCAAGCCCATTTCAATCATCATTTCAGGAATATCACCGGCTATACGCCGGGAGAATATAAGCGTAAACAACAACTGCGCCTGGCCAATCAACAGATGATTGTTGATTCCAGCCAAAGCGCGAGTAAATAAAGAGAAGCTGGCAGCATCAGGATAAAACGTTTTGTTGCTGAGCTGGATCAATAAACCACTTGCTTAACGTAGCTTGCCGAGTCCATGTCAACGGTTTCAATGGTGATCGTTACTGCCGAAAGCTTAATGCTTGCTAAATGGTTCAATACCAGTGACGACAAGTGCTTTTTTTGTTCGACGGTGCGACCCGCATGTAGTCGAATGGTTACGTGGATGAAGTCTGCTTGTGCTGATCCCGATTGAAAATGTGCATAAGTCAGCGCCCGGGTTTTGATATGGGTGACATCAAATAACGCTGAGGCAACCGCCGCCTGATGAACAGTTTCCACCAGTACAGATGGCGAGACCTGGGATTCCAGCGTCCGGGAATATTCAATAATACAATGTGGCAATGCCAGCCCCTTATGTCAGTAACAGATAGCCGCAAACCGCCAGCGATACGGCTGACATTGCCAGTGAGATAAACAACAGCGTTCGATAGGTGGCGATGCGTTTGTTAGCGTGTTCTGCTGCCGCCTCAAGACCGTTGATTGCCTGTTGCATGTTTTCTGCCAGCAGGTGAACAGCCTTGGCATTCTGGGTGGCGGCCTGCTGCAATTCCTCAATTTGCTGTGCAATCACAGGATCGGTTTTGATTGTTTCCGGTTTGGCAGTAAATGCCGGAATCGCATATGCCGCGACTTGCGCAACGTAAGGAGCGACTGCCTTGAGAATGGGAATAAACTGAATTGCCATAAAGTCGTCCGGTTAGTGTGTAAGAAAAGTCTGATATAACGCTGAAAAACACGAGTAGCCAAACAAGACTATCATTATGCTTGGTAAAATGAAGCGGATGCTTGGCTGAAAAACAGTTGCTTCGACAGCCAAGCGTAGCGAATTACGTCATAATAGCCGATTGTTGATTACCTGCTTAACCAGATTGTCGGATCGATTCATCGAACTGCAATGACAGGCAACCCGCTATATCAACAAATCACTAGCCGATCTCAACGAAGGAGACATCGTGAACAAGGTATTAATCTCTGTCCTTGGAAATGACCAGCCCGGTATTATGGCCGCTGTTGCAACTGTTATCACAGAGCATGGCGGTAATATTGAAAACTTGAGTCAGACGCTGCTGAAATCAGTGTTCGGCGCATTATTACTGGTATCCATACCCCAAGATGCACAACGCGAACAATTACATCAGGCATTACAGCAAGTCGGACAGAAAATGCGTTTAGCCATTCACCTTGATATCTGGGATCAGCAGCTTCCGCCCTGGCAAGAAAATCCACCTGAAGTGCAGCCCTATATTTTGACGGTTATCGGGCCAGATCGCCGTGGGCTTGTCGCTGAAATTGCCACGCAACTGGCGCACCACGGAGTAAACATCACTCAGGTTCAGGCTATTTTTAAAGGCGGTAATAAGCCGATGGATAACTTGATGGTATTCGAAGTTGATGTACCGCGTGAAACCGTTATGCAGGAACTGCGTGATGATTTGCAACAAGTCGCCGAACGGCTTGATATTGAAATCGATACGCAGCACCGGAAAATTTTCGAATCCGTGAGCAACATCAGCAACTAAGGAAAAACACTATGCTCAATGAAAAAGACATTATTTCTACTTTGATGATGGTGCGGGAACAGAATCTGGATCTGCGTACCGTGACGGTGGGAATAAACCTGACAGATTGTGTCAGTGATGATTTGCCAACCTTCAAACGCAAAATTTATGACAAGATCACCAGCTACGCAGGCCAGTTAGTCGCTGCCTGTAATCGTATTGAACGACGTTACGGTATTGATGTTGCCAACAAACGTATTTCCATCAGCCCGATTGGTGTCGTCGGTGCGCCTTTTAGCTCTGAACAACTGGTTGAAGTAGCGTTAACACTGGACAAGGCGGCTATAGAGCTCGGTGTCGACTTTATCGGCGGTTTCAGTGCGCTGGTGGAAAAAGGTATGAGCAAAGGTGACGAGGCACTGATAAATGCTATTCCGCAGGCATTAACACAATCCCAGCGCCTCTGCGCCTCCGTTAATGTTGCCAGCACTCGCGCCGGTATCAATATGGATGCGATTCTTCGCATGGGACAGGTCATCAGGGAAGCGGCACAGCTTACCGCCGCTGATGATGGCCTGGCGGCAGCCAAGCTGGTGGTGTTTGCCAATATTCCTCAGGACGTGCCCTTTATGGCGGGCGCTTATTTGGGTATTGGTGAAGCAGATGCAGTGGTCAGCGTCGGGGTCAGTGGGCCGGGGGTTGTAAAAGCAGCGCTGGAAAAGGCGTTGGCCGAAGAAGGGCATATTGATTTGAGTCGTGCGGCAGATATTATCAAGCAAACTGCGGCAAGACTGACCCGGGCGGGAGAACTCGTGGGCCGCGAAGTTGCGCAGCTGCTAAAACTGCCATTCGGGATTGTTGATCTGTCACTGGCACCAACGCCAAATCGTAATGACAGTGTGGGAGAAATCTTCGAGGCAATCGGCTTGCCAGCGTTTGGCGCGCCGGGCAGTACTGCCTTTTTGTCGATGCTCAATGATGCGGTGAAAAAAGGCGGTGCTTTTGCCAGTTCGCATGTCGGCGGCTTGAGTGGTGCTTTTATTCCGGTTTGTGAAGATTTGACCATCGCCGAATCTGCAGCCAATGGCACATTAAATCTGGAAAAACTTGAAGCGATGACCGCCGTTTGTTCAGTGGGGCTGGATATGGTGGCGTTACCGGGCGATACCTCGGCAGAAATGCTGTCAGCAATCATTGCGGATGAAATGGCGATTGGGGTTATCAATAAAAAAACCACCGCAGCACGCCTGATTCCGGCACCGGGTAAAAAAGCTGGTGATACCGTGCGCTTTGGCGGGCTGTTGGGAGAAGGGCCAGTAATGGCTGTAAACATGGGCGATCAGGAAAACCGTTTTGTTCGTCTTGGTGGTCGCATTCCAGCGCCGATCCAAAGTCTGGTGAATTAAGCGATGCGCCGCGTCAGTATTCTGCTGGCGCGGCGGTTGTTTAACAGCCGCTATAGCCGGCGTTTCTACTCAATTAATAGTGTTATAAATGCACAAGCTGGTGGTGCAAACCGTTATCCGGCAGTGGGATAAATCCCAACTGTCAGCAGCAGATAGTCAGACACGAAGGGCATTGGCAGATCGTTATCCAGTTAACGTACCGCCTGCGGTAGCGTTGTTTGATGGCGAGATCATCCTTGATCAACACGGTGATGATGTTATGGGCAATCGTATTCGCTATCAATTAACCGATGCCCGACAGTTTCTGATTGATCGGTGTTGTTTTTCCTTGCCGACACAAACACTCACGATAAAACAGCCTCCAGAGGGACAGCCAGTCCAGTTGTCGATGGCCGATGGCTGGGTGCAATGTCATTATCAGTGGAGGTATAAGGTGTTTGAAGGCGGATTTTATTATTGGCTTTATGAAGCGGTAACGCTAAATGCCTGCTTCATTCAGCGCCCGGCGGAAGATATTTTTCTGCAAACAGAACCGATAAGGCAATTTACGCTTTTTCTGCAAAACCAGCAGAACCCAGCGTAAGATTCTACAGATAGAAAAAAGCGGCAAACCGAAGTTTGCCGCCAGATTGATTAACGTTCTTTGATTTCACTCACATCGTCTACCGGGATCTGATTGTCGCGACCTTCTGCATCTTCATATTCAATCATTCCGGTCTCATCATTGACTTCCGGGGTATCGGCACTGTCAATGATGTGCCCATCATCGGTGGCGATAACATGCTCATTGGCACAGCCCGCTAAACCGATAAAAAGAGTGGCAAAAAATACAGTGATGAGTGATTTCTTCATACGTCCTCCTGGATTGTAAAAAAATAGAACTGCATGATTTGTGACGGCCGTCACCTTTAATAGTTGCAGGAAATCTTTCCTGACTTTTATATTGTTACGCTAAGTTTTTGATTTAAAAGTTACTTCACCCAGTTGATGGCATCGTACCGATTACGACGGTTCTGGGCGCTGAGCATCAAGACTATTTAACACTGCATCAAAATTATTCCCTTCGAGCACATCGTTTACATATCCAGTTTCGAGTTTTCTCGCATTGAACATTTGGCTGCAGTTGCTATTTACATTGCAGCTTTTCCAACCTTTATATTTGTGCCGCATGAAAACTGTAAATCTTACCTGACGGGCTTGTAATAACTTCATTTCTTTAAATTAAATAGACAACAACCCGCGCGTTCACAAGCGTTTCCACGGTGCATTTCTCATCTGGCATTGTCTTTGCGTTTACTTCTGGTAAGAAACGTCAGCGTATAAACCATAGCTAAGGTTCGCGCTTAACTAATCTGGAGGACAAGCCAATGCAAATTTCATCGACACAAAATAGAAAGTTACTGCAGGGTAAAACGATTGCATTCCTCGTGACTGACGGCTTTGAACAGATCGAATTGACGACGCCATGGGAGCAAATCAACCTTGCAGGTGCCGAAACCGTGTTGATAGCGATGGAAGAGGGTAAAGTTCAGGGATATCACCATCTTGATAAAGGCGATGCATTTAAGGCGGACAAAAGCATCACAGATGTATCAGCCGACGATTATGATGGCCTGGTACTGCCGGGCGGGGTAGCCAACCCGGACGCGCTACGCACCGACCCAAATGTAGTCGAGTTTGTCCGTGATTTTTTCACCCAGCATAAGCCTGTGGCAGCGATCTGCCATGCTCCTTGGACACTAGTGGAAGCAGACGTACTTAACGGGCGAACACTGACATCCTGGCCAAGCCTGCGCACCGATATTCAGAATGCCGGTGGCAACTGGGTAGATCAGGAAGTGGTGGTGGATCAGGGGCTGGTGACCAGCAGAAAACCAGACGACCTAGACGCATTCTGCAGCAAAGCGATTGAAGAATTCGCAGAAGGCAAGCATCAACGTCAGCGGGCGTGACGGCTGAGACAAGTATAGGATCGAAAAGGGGAAGGATTTATTTTAGATAATTGATTGAATAAATTCTTCCCCTTTGTCCATCCTTTTCAAGTTGG
>CANRLD010000064.1 GCA_947631375.1 uncultured Methylophaga sp.
GTCGTCATTCCGGGCAACCTGGCTTACGGCCCACAAGGTGCTGGTGAGATGATTGGCCCTAATGAAACACTGATTTTTGATATCGAACTGATCGCCATCACACAATAATTGCTAGACAATCGATCAGTGACTAAGAGCCGCCTACGGGCGGCTTCTTTATGTGTGTAACAATTGTTTTAGCTGCAACCAGTCAAAATACGGCCCCGGATCGGTTTTACGCCCCGCCGCAATATGCTCATGTCCGGTAACTCGATCCACTGTTAACAACGGATACGTTGCCAGCAAGGTTTTGATAACGGCAACCAGCTGCTGATACTGAACCGCAGTAAAAGCAGTTTCATCATCGCCTTCCAGTTCAATACCGATAGTAAAATCATTACAGCGCTCCCGGCCATCCCAACAGGAAACGCCAGCATGCCAGGCACGTTTGTGAAAAGGTACAAACTGTTGCAACTCGCCATCCCGGCGAATAAGTAAGTGCGCTGACACACGCAGATCAGCAATCTCGGCAAAATAAGGATGTGCCCCCGGATCAAGGCGGTTAAGAAACAAGTCGGCAATCCAGTCGCCACCGAACTGTCCTGGCGGCAGGCTGATATTGTGAATCACAATACCGCAAATATCGGTTTCATCTGGACGATCATCCTGATTGGGCGAGACCAGTATTTCTGCGGTATCCAGCCAGCCGCTTTGCCTGTCAATATTCACGTGGGTTCCTTCAATGGTTTGCCAATAGATTATCAGAGCGGTAACGGTTACCCTACCGTCTGTATTTATAGAACTGAAAAAATTATGACAACGCACCATGCTATCCCGGCTGACTTTATCAGCTCACAGGTAAAACTTTCACTACTTGAAGATATTGGTCAGCAGGATCTCACTGCCGATCTCATTCCGGCTGATGCAACGGCTACTGCCAGATTAATCAGCCGCCAAACAGCCGTATTATGCGGTCAGGACTGGTTTAATGAAGTATTTCGCCAGCTCGATACCAGCATCCAGATAAACTGGTTTTGTAACGATGCCGATCTACTTGCGGAGAATATGACAATTTGTGAGCTTTCCGGTAACGCACGAGCCTTATTGCAAGGCGAGCGTACCGCGATGAATTTTTTACAAACCTTTTCCGGCACCGCGACGCAAACCAAACGCTATGCCGATCTGTTAGCCGATTTGCCAGTAAAGCTGCTGGATACTCGAAAAACCTTACCGGGCTTACGTCTAGGACAAAAATACGCGGTACGCTGTGGCGGCGGTGTCAATCACCGCTTTGGTTTATACGATGCAATACTGATTAAGGAAAATCATATACTTGCTGCTGGCTCGATCGCCAATGCAGTTGCCAAGGCAAAGCAGCTACACCCTGAGGTCACGATAGAAGTGGAAGTTGAATCACTTGCTGAGTTACAACAAGCATTGGATACCGCTGTCGATATCGTGCTACTGGATAACTTTTCACTAGAAATGCTGCGTGAAGCTGTGACACTTACCAGTGGTAAAGTAGCACTGGAGGCGTCCGGTGGTGTGAATATGCAAACCATTCGGGCCATTGCTGAAACCGGCGTAGATCGTATATCAGTGGGACAGATCACCAAGGACTTGCAAGCGGTAGATCTTTCCATGCGGTTTTTAGATTAACCAAATATAAAATAGGGCCGCTATAGCGGCCCTGTTTTAGTAACGCAAGATGTAAATGCTTAAAGGGTGACTTTAAAGCCAATCCAGCCTGCTCTAGGCGCACCGGCACCAACAAAGCGCGGATTTTCCAGATCCAGACCCGGCGCTTCATCTGGCTCACCGTACAAGCCAAAGTTTTCATATTCACTATCGAACAGATTATCCACTTTGGCAAAAAACTGGATATGCTGGTTCAGCTTATAACGCCCATGCAGGTTAACCAGTCCATAACCACTGATTTTCTTGTCCTGGTTTGCTTCATCCCCACGATAATACTGACTTGAATGATAAGACGCTGTCGCCCCAAGCGATAATTTCGGCGTAAAGGCGTAATCGATACCAACTTTAATATTGTGCTCTGGAATACCTGGTAAGCGATCACCTTTATTTACTTCAAACGTTGTTACGTCATCATCCACTTCACGTGCATATAAAAATGAATCTTCAAAGGTTGCACGGATATAGGCGTAGTTGGCAAACCAGCTCAGTCTTTCCTGCTGACTATACAAACCTAACTCCAGACCAGCACGAGCGGTTTTGTCGATATTGTCAAAGTTACCCAGTGTTAAACGTGGGTCACTGACATCATCTTCAACATCGGGAAAGAAGAACAAGTCATCCTTAAGCTGTGTATAAAACACACCGGCATTCCAGTTGACCGAACCATTGAGCCCTTTTAAACCCGCTTCAATGGTTCTGGCAACAACATCATCCAGCGGAGGATCCGCCAGAAACGCATTTGGATAAGCGCAGGGGCTGTTTCTTTCTGAACAGGTTAATTCTGAAGGCGTTGGCGCACGGTTAGACTCACTATAGTTACCGTAAGCGATCAGGTTTTCCTGCAGTGCATAGGTTAAGCCAACAGTCGGATTAAAGCGTTTAAAGACATGCTTGTTGCCCGCCTCATTAAGATTTTGCTCACCGCCTTCACTGGTGCCGGAAATATCAATCTGGATCCAGTTATAACGTCCACCAAAGGTTAAATCCAAGCGGTCGGTCAAAGAATGTGTATTGGTAAAAAACACACTGAATGTATCGGTATCAATATCCCCATCAACCACGGTTTCATCGATGATAAACCCGGTGCCGCTAGTGCCGCGACTATCGGTAAACTGCGCAATTTCAGATTGCGAGTTATGTTTTACCTCGGATCTATCGTATGAGGCACCAATAATCAGCTGATTCTCACGCGAAAACACCTCATTCAAAAACGCTGATTGCACGCCAAAACCATAACTGTCCTGTTTGGTTTGGCTGGTATTGTTCAGCGCAATAAAGTCTTCATCCCCGCTAAAGCCCAGCGGAGCAAACGGCGAAATAATTTCCCCATCATCGTCAACAATATTGGCGCCATCAATTTCCAGTTCAGAGCCATCACCATTAAAGCTGTAACGGTCACTTTGGCGATAATAGGTATTAGCAGATAACATCACATTATCATTTATCCAATGCGAACCATTAAGGGTAAACATGCGTAATTCATTTTGCGTGTTATCCGGGTGGGTAAACACCGCTTTACGATCGATATCCACCAACTCAATCGGAGAGGCACCATTACCATTCAGATCACTGTCCACCAACGTGATGCCAAAATCCAGGCTGGTACCTTCGTTGCGATAACTCAAGTTAGAAAAGAACTGCTCAACCCGCGATGGCGAAAAATCACGCCAGCCATCTTCTTTGGTAATCGATCCGGTTACAAAATAACCAAGTGTTCCATTATTACCACCGGTTTCAATGGTGCCAGAGTCACGCCCGAAAGAACCGGTATACGCTTCCAGACTATGCCCGGAGTGGGTAAAGCCGTTTTTGGTTTGTATTGATAACGCGCCACCCAGCGTATTCAGACCAAATAATGGATTTGAACCTGACATCATGTTCATGCTGGCAATCGCAGACTTCGGTAACAGTTCGAAGTTAACGGCGTCACCGAACGGTTCATTGATTCGAACACCATCCTGATAAACAGAAATACCTTGTGCGTTACCGACCAAAGGTGACGCGGTAAAACCACGGAATTTCAAATCCGGTTGAAACGGATTATTTTGTGCAGCATTGATGCTGACACTACCCATGGTTTGATTGATAAAATCAGAAACATCCAGCGCCTGGCTACGCTCAAGCTCATCAGCAGTAGCTGATTGGACATTACCCGGAATCTTCTTGGCATCCAGCCCAACACCATGTAACGGTGTCGGGCTGATCACTTCAATATTTTCCAGTTGTAAATCAGCTTCAGCCGCGAAGCTAAGCCCCGGTGCCAATGCAGTTGCTAATAACGCAGGCAGGACGCCGCGTCGAAAAGGTATCGCCATCTTATTAATCTCCCAGATTTGTTTTACTTTTTATAGCTTTCTACGAAGCTTGGCGGCGATACTAGCACGCATGACAAAACATATAATTAGGATAAATTCCTAAAGATATTCAGGAAGATTAAACGGTTGATTTTATGTTTTAAAACCAGGCCAACGAGGCATGTAATTGCACCACTTCACCGATAATCAGTAGCGTTGGCGCAACAGGTTCTTCACGTAAGGCCAGCTCCGGCAGCTCAGCAATAGTGCTTATCCACACACGCTGGTTTTCTGTAGTACCTTGCTGCACCAAGGCAGCCGGCATATCTGGTCGCATGCCATGCTTTTGTAACTGCTGACTGAGGGTTTTCAGCCCGGCCAGCCCCATATACACAACTATCGTTTGTCGGGGCTGTACTAATGCTTGCCAGTTGAGCGCTAACTCCCCTTCTTTCAACTGCCCGGTTACAAATATGCAGCTCTGCGAATAATCGCGGTGTGTTAACGGAATACCCGCATACGATGCGACACCAGAGGCAGCAGTGATGCCGGGCACGACCTGAAACGGTATATTATTCGCCGCCAGTGTCGAAATTTCTTCGCCGCCCCGACCAAAAATAAACGGATCACCACCCTTGAGCCGTAACACCCGCTTGCCGGCCTGAGCATGCTCAAGTAGCAGCTGATTGATTTCTTCCTGACGTTTACTGTGCCAGGCACGTTGTTTTCCGACATAAATAAGCTCAGCTTCTTTACGCACCAATGCCAGAACTTCTTTGCTGACCAATCGATCATAAAACGCCACGTCCGCCTGCTGCATCAACCGTAAGGCTTTAAATGTCAATAAATCAGGATCACCAGGGCCGGCACCTACCAGATAGACCTCACCTTGTTGCAGCGCATCACTTGCCGTTTCATCAAGCAGGCGCTCAAGTTCAGTAACAGCCAGGTTCTCCCGTCCGGCCAGCATATTTTCTGCTACCGATCCCTGTAATACCGATTCCCAGAAACGGCGCCGCTGGCTTAACTTGCTGAACTTGTCTTTAACCCGCTGGCGATATTTGCCTGCCAGCTGACCCAATTTGCTGTAAGCAGGCGGGATCAATGTCTCCAGTCGTGCGCGTAACTGCCTGGCCAGAATGGGCGATTTACCGCCGCTGGAAATCGCCACCACAATCGGTGAGCGATCCAGCACTGAAGGCAGTATAAAGTCACACATTTCTGGCTGATCAGCGACATTCACCAGTATTTTTCGCGCTTTAGCTGCTTGATAGACAGCCAGGTTAACCTGTTGATCATCGGTCGCTGCGATAATTAATGCCTGCGCATCATCAAGGCAATCTGCTGAAAAAGATGCCGTTATCCAGTTTATTTTCCCGGCATGGTTATTGTCGCTGAGCAGCTGTCGCGAGGCCTCGGCAATTTCCGGGGCGATAAGCGTCACGCTTGCTTGTGCCTTTAATAATAATGCTGCTTTACGAGCAGCAATTTCACCACCGCCCACTACCAGACAATGCTGTTCTTTTAAATCAATAAATATCGGTAAATAATCCATGCCACTTCTTATTATTGTGTTAAGGGTAATTCGACAGCCTGCAGTACATAGCCATTTGATAAGTTCTGAATGAGCGCCACCAGCTTCAGTTTTTCCTGCTGCCAGTCAGCAGAAAGCGCAATATGATGTTCAATAAAGGTTTCTCCTGAACGATCAAGTTCAAATGGCCCCAGCCATTCGCGCACCACATCCTGATGATTGAAGGTGCTCCCGGCATTATCGCCCCCTTTGACATCACTGTTCACGTCGTCTTCGGTGATAGCCAGATACAGTTTGCTATGTTGGCGATTATCATCGCCGTTAACCACGTTTTGACTGTCAATCATCAGCATGTCATCAACGCGATAAGCCGTTAAATCAATGGTTGCCTGTGCGTCAAACTCACTGAGAAAGCTCACTGCCTCATCAAGATTTTCCCGCCAGTTGGGTAGCGACTCACCGCTTAGTACAAACTCGGGCGTATAAATAGTGCGATACATATTCAGTTGCGCCAGTTGCTTCTGTCTTGCAGAAAAAGCCGGCTTGGCAAACTTGTCTACCCAGCCTTTCTGCTCATCCAGATAATCAACGTGAAAACCCAGAACAATGTATGGCAGCGCATCCTGCTGTTGTCGCTGCTTAGTCAGCCAGTTCACAGCTGGCGGACAACTGCCACATCCCTCTGCCGTAAAGACTTCCAGAACCGGCATATGTTTTTGCCCACTGCTGGCAGACCACTTTTCCGCAACAACCGCCAGCGGCAGACAAAACAATACCAACCCCAACAGCTTGCAGGCGGACAGTTTCATTTTGTTCCTCCCGTCGATTCAGCAACCTTACTGTGCAAGACCAGCGGTTGTGGCAGAAGTTTTCTGCGACATATCCCGGATATCAGCCAGTTCACGCAGAACTGCCGTCGCATAGCTTCCCGGTCCTAACTCAAACTCCAGTAATAAACTGTCGTCGTTAATAAATTGCCAGTTAAATTGCTGTGGAAACACTCTGAGCGCGCGCCGCTCTTGGGTTAACCCCAGCTTCTCCAGTTGTTGCTGCCAGTCTTGCCACTCTGCCAGTGTTGCTTGTTCCAGCAACAGCGCATCTGCTTTACTAACAGCATCGCCTTTGCCCCACAGCGGGCCGGTGGGATGTATATCCCTTTCCTTTAGCCGCTGCTGTAATATCGCGTCCGTATTTTCCGCAACAAAATAACTGGCGCGCGTACCAGCCAGCAACATCACATCACCCGTTAGCAGCTGATTCCAGTTTCCCTGGCGAATGCGCTCTGCCAATACCAGATTAAATAACCAGGAACGTGCCGCAGAGATAATCATACTGCGTTGCTGGCGCTTTTTAGGTTCGATACCTTCTGCAAACCAGCTCTGTGCTTTTCGTAAATTATTCCCGTGGTGACCAAACCGCTGCTCGGCAAAGTAATTTGGCACGCCATGTTCAGCAATAGTCTGCAGATTATTTTCCCACAGCGCTCGATCACCTGTTATACCGGTCAAACGCAACCGGAACCGGTTGCCAGCCAGAGCGCCCCGTTTTAATTTTTTGCTATGGCGCACCACCTGAAGAATTTTGATTTGTGGCGTTTCGAATGCCTGCCAATCGGGTTCTGCCAAGCCTTGCAGGTTGACACTAAACCATTGCGAGGTGACTGCATGCCGATCTTTTAAACCGGCATAGCCAACTGCTACCGGAGAAACGCCTGCGAAGCGGGCAATTTCCTGTGCCAGCCAGTCGGTGTTGATATCTGTTTTTTGCACATATAACCACACATGAGCACCCTCGCCCTCTGGCGAAAAAGGTAAGCGCTCTTCCACCTCGAAATACATTGCCTTTTCACGTAACAGACCACTACAGCTGGCAGCACTCTCCATGTGTCGGGGCAACGAGGCATAATCAAATTGCTTCAAGCAGTACCTGCCTTTTTAATCAGCGCAACAGCATAGGCGGCAATACCTTCCTCCCGACCAACAAATCCCAGTCGTTCGGTTGTCGTTGCCTTAATATTTATTTCGCTCGGTTCAATTTGTAAATCATTGGCTAATAATTCACGCATTTGTGGAATAAATGGCGCCAGCTTCGGTACTTGAGCCGCAATGGTGGCATCGACATTGCCGATCCGCCAGCCTGCGGCAGTTAAATCATCATATACCCGGCGCAACAACACCCGGCTGTCGATGCCCGCATACGCCATATCATTATCAGGAAAATGGTGGCCGATATCCCACCAGCCAGCAGCTCCAAGTAGCGCATCACACACTGCATGGGTAAGCACGTCGCCATCGGAATGTGCTTCCAGTCCGTGCGTATGAGGAATCGTCACGCCACCAATAATCAGTTCGCCATCGGCAATAAAACGATGTACGTCGTAACCATGACCAATTCTCACTCGGCTTCTCCAGTTTGTTGTTGCTGTAAAAATAAGGCTGCTAATGCTAAATCCTGTGGCACAGTAATTTTAATATTGTCACTGTGGCCGCCCACTATTTTCGGCTTCAGGCCAACCAATTCCATTGCGCCGGCTTCATCTGTCACCTTTATATTTTCTTGCTCGGCCTGTTTTAATGCCGCAGAAAGCGCCTGTAATCTGAACATTTGCGGCGTTGCAGCACGCCACAAACCATTTCGATCCACGGTGGATTCAATAACACCTTCCGCCGTAACGCGCTTAACCGTTTCAGTTAGCGGAATGCCTAATATGCCGCCGATTTCATCATCTTCCAATTGCTGCAACATGAGATCAATATCCTGGTGGCGGAGACAGGGACGCGCGGCATCATGCACCAAGACCCAAGGATCATCCGTGGTCAGTGTTGCCAACAACTGTAAGGCATTGTTGACGGAGTCTGCTCGCTCATCACCGCCGATAGTAGTGTGGATTGGCCACTGCCCAGGCAGATTGAGTGTTGGCCAGTAATGATCAGCAGCAGACAGAGCCACAACGACGCCCGCAATTCGTGGATGACTGACAAGTCGGCTCAGGGTATGAAAAATAACGGGATGATCGTTCAATAATAAATACTGTTTCGGTCGATCCGCCTGCATTCTACTGCCGATTCCTGCAGCAGGCACTACCGCCCAGACATTCTTATTCATCTTCTGCAAGATCAATTACATGGAAAAAGGTTTCTTCTGGTTTGACCATGCCAAGCTCACTACGGGCGCGTTCTTCCAACGCATCCAAACCACTTTTCAGATCAGAAACTTCCGCCGCCAGCACTTGATTGCGCTCTTCCAGTTTTGCATTATCAATGCGCTGCTTTTCAACAGTCAGGTGGAGTCGCAACAACGCTGGCAGACCGTCGTGACTAAGCCACAAGCGATATTGCAACATGATAAACAAGCAAGTCAGCAGAATCAGTACTGCTTTCATCTCAGCATCATCATTGAGGTTGAAATGCCTGTAAACCAGGATAGATAGCCGATGCCCCAAGCTCCGCTTCAATGCGCAGCAACTGATTATATTTGGCTACCCGATCTGAGCGGGATAACGAGCCGGTTTTAATTTGCCCGCAACCGCTCGCAACTGCCAAATCGGCGATAAAGGTATCTTCAGTTTCACCACTGCGATGCGACACAATCGATTTATAGCCGAACTGCGCCGCCAACGTCATCGCGGCCCGTGTTTCGGTCAATGTGCCAATCTGATTGAGCTTTATCAAAATCGCGTTGGCGACCCGGGATTCAATACCCTGTTGCAAAATATGGCTGTTGGTAACAAATAAGTCATCGCCTACCAATTGAATTCGACTCCCCAGACGTTGCGTCAACAACTTCCAGCCATCCCAATCGTCTTC
>CANRLD010000065.1 GCA_947631375.1 uncultured Methylophaga sp.
CACGTATTTCTGCCGATATTGGCTACCAGGATAATCAGCTGGATGAAACCCGTACTAATGTGACATTGGTAGGCGTAGATCGTGTTCCATCAGCGCCAGGTGCAGATAATAACTGGGCACAACCTTGGTCTTATTCTGATGAAGAAGATTTGTTCGGCACATTGCGTGGCGAATATGAACTCACCGAAACAACAACTGCCTGGGCGGCGTATGGACTACGTCGAACAGATGAAGAAAACTCGTTGGCAAATATAAGAGTTACAGACGCAAACTCTGGTGGAGGAAATGCTTTTCGTTTTGATAATGCCCGAGAAGATGAAGTTGATACTGGTGAATTAGGACTGCGTGGTTTATTCAATACAGGGAATGTAGGACATGAATGGGTTGTTTCAGCTTCATTTTTTGAATTGGACTCAAAAAACGCTTATGGGACAGGAGGTACTACATTAACCAACTTATATAATCCTATTGATGTGCTACAGCCAGCACTAGGCTTTCAAACTAATTCAGGTTTAACGCCCACTCTGACCAATTCAGTTCAACTACAGAGTTATGCTATTGCTGATACCTTGTCATTCTTGAACGAGAGGCTTCTATTAACCCTTGGGATACGCAGACAGACTATAGAAGTAAAAACGTACGATTACAGCACAGGTGATAAAACCAGCGAATATAAAGAAACAGAAAATACTCCAGTAATAGGGATGGTTTATAAAATAACACCGCAGTTGTCTGTGTATGCTAATTACATTGAAAGTCTTCGTCAGGGAGAAAGGGCTCCAGAAGAATTTAATGGTACTCCCCTTGAAAATAGCGGTGAAGCACAGTCTCCCTACATAGCCGAACAAAAAGAAATTGGCTTGAAATATGATTCTGATTATTTAGGTTGGGGTCTGGCTTACTTCACCACTGATATGCCTCGCTCTTTTACGGATACTTCAGATCCAAATAACCCAGTGTTTGAGACTTCAGGAGAGAATAATCATCAGGGTATTGAGTTGACCACATTTGGTTTATTAACTGACGATATCAAATTATTGGGTGGCGTGACTTGGTTGGATGCCAAGCAAGATAAGACTGGTACTGCTGATTTAGACGGGAATCGTGTGGTTGGTATTCCGGAATATCAGGCAAATTTAGATGCTGAATGGGAAGTCCCACAGATAAATGGTCTGGCACTCGATAGCCGAATTATCTACACGGGATCAACGTATGCTGATTCTGCTAACGATTTGAAACTACCAAGTTGGACTCGAGTGGATATCGGTGCAAGGTATTTAATGCAGGTGAATGGTAAAGATTTAACATTACGAGCTAGAGTGAATAATATCTTTGATAGAGACTATTGGGCTTCGGCAGGCGGATATGTGGGTGCTAATGGAACGGTTGGTACAGGTTATCTCGTGTTAGGCGCACCTCGCACAGTTACGTTAAGCGCAACAATGGATTTCTAATTCAATTAATTATCCAGTTAAAAACGGTTTGCAGTTGATTACTGCAAACCGTTTTTTTTAGACATTGATACGCTGATAGTCACGATAACGAGGCAGCCAGAAGTTGTCCTCAATGGCCTGTAGCAAGGCAGCTTCGCTCATTCCCGGTGCTAATTGTTTTTGCTGGGCGAGTCTGGCAACAGCAAACGCAATCTTTTTACTCAATATTGCGCTTTCGGTGAGCGCAGGCAGCAATTCGCCTTCGCCAGTTTGTGCAAGAGGGGAAGCTGCGGCGAGTACCTCGCTGGCAACGAGTAACATGTCGTCAGTAATCCGCTCAATATTTGCCGCGACAACGGCCAAGCCTAGTCCAGGGAAAATATAACTGTTATTGCACTGCGCAATGGGGTATTGCTTTCCCTGATACGTTACCGGCGTAAACGGACTGCCAGTGGCGATCAATGCCTGGCCGTTGGTCCATTCAATAAGCTGTTGTGGCAGTGCCTCGATTTGTTTTGACGGATTACTGAGCGGGAAAATAACCGGTTTTGCACAGTGGGAAAACATGCTCTGGATCAACGGCTTATCAAATAACCCGGCCTGACCGGAAACGCCAATCAACACCGTTGGATGCAGCTGTGCAATCACATCGGCCAGACCGGGATGTCTGCCGTTGAGCGGCCAGTTGCTCATCACCTCTGCGGGTTGAGCCAGTTTTTGCTGAAATAAAGGAAGATTGGTTAACGATTGCGTTAGCAAACCTTTGCGGTCAACCATAAAAATACGTTGGCGTGCAGCGGTTTCTGTCAGGCCTTCAGCGATCATTTGCGAGACGATTTGTTCAGCAATGCCACAACCGGCAGAACCAGCGCCGGCAATGACGATGGTTTGTTGCGACAAGATTTGCTGTTTGACGCGGCAAGCAGCGACAAGTGAGCCAACAGTCACGGCTGCTGTGCCTTGAATATCATCATTGAAACAGCAGAGTTCATCACGGTAACGATGCAACAGTGGCAGTGCTTTGGTTTGTTCGAAATCTTCGAACTGTAATAGCACTTTTGGCCAGCGTTTTTTTATCGCGTTGATAAACAGCGCCATAAACTCATCATATTGTTCGCTGGTAATACGTGGATGTTGCCAGCCGATATAGCGAGGGTCAGCCAACAAATCAGCATTGTCGGTGCCCACGTCCAGCATTACTGGAAGGGTATCTGCCGGATTAATCCCGCCACAGACGGTGTACAGCGATAGTTTGCCGATGGGAATGCCCATGCCGCCAACGCCTTGATCGCCAAGGCCAAGAATACGGCTGCCATCGGTTACCACAATAACGTTGACATGCTGTTTGGTCGCGTTCAGCAGGATTTCATCAATATGATCACGATCTGGATAGGCAATAAACAAACCTCTGGCACGACGATAGATTTGTGAAAAACGTTCACAGGCGTCGCCAACGGTTGGGGTATAGATGATGGGCATCATCTCTTGTAAATGCTGTTCAAGCAGATAATAAAACAAGGTTTCATTAGTGTCCTGAATGGTGCGCAGGTAAATATGTTTATTAATGGGAGCCACAAAACTGGAAAATTGCTGATAGGCGCGTTCAGCCTGTTGTTCAATCGATTCATAGCGGGCAGGTATCAACCCGGTCAACTGAAATTGCTGGCGTTCGTCTTGACTGAATGCCGTTCCCTTGTTGAGTAACGGGGTGGCAAGCAAGCTGTGGCCTGCAGAAGAAATAAAAACAGGTTCAGAAGACATGATGACGAGTTCCGCTAAGCAACTAGATATAGGGCGAGTATAAACAGCTAGTGATGGATGATTTCAACTGTTATCGCGTTAGGTCCTTGATAAAATAGTGCTAAATCAACTGCGAAAGCGAGCTTTTGCATGCGTTGGCAACAGATGGGTTGACGAAGACTGTAGAAAAGTCGCATATTGTCAACAATTTGCCCAAACCATCGTCAGCTTTGCGAGGAAAATCATGTCTTTACCTTCTCTAGTCACAGTATCAATGGCAACATTGTTGGTGTCTACTACGGTTAGCGCCGGAAATATCACCTCTCACCAGAACAGTATGGCGTGTGGAGCCAATAGTATCACTATCGGTATGACAACTGACGATATCAAAACGATATGTGGGCAGTTCTGGGAACCGGCATTTATCAGTACCCATACCCGCCCGGCATTAAAGAAAGTCGCTGAATCCAGTCAGCTGGATGATCATTTTGAAAAATGGCTATACCGCATTGTCGATAAGCAGGAAACACATGTGGTGATTAAAAATGGTCACATCGTGAAAATATTTAACACCCCGCAGCCCTGAAACTATCAATTGTCGTAACAACGGCCAACTGGTGTACCCAGTGGGGAGTTGTTTGTCGTTCAGTTGGGCAGGCACGTTTACGTTTGCTAAACACCATCATTTGACTGAGCAACAGTTTGTGGCTGAATAGCTTATTGCTCAAGTAACGTCAGCAACTCCGGCCAGATATTATCAAGCAACAGTGGCTGGGCTTGTGCCGTGGGATGGATACCATCCGCTTGCATCATCAGCTCATCATCATAAATATCAGCCAGTAAAAATGGCAGGAAAGCGACGTTATATTCTGCTGCCAGGCTGGAATAAATATCGGTAAACAGCGCTGTATAGCGGGGGCCGTAATTAGGTGGAATTTCGATACCGGCCAGCAGCACTTGGGCGCCATGCTGTTGGGACAACGTAATCAGTTGTGCCAGATTGTTGCGAATAACATCAGGGGGAAAACCTCTCAGCCCATCATTACCGCCCAGTTCAATGACAACAATTGCCGGGTTATGCGTCTCCAGTAAGGTGGGTAACCGGCGTAAGCCCCCATCGGTGGTTTCGCCGCTGATGCTGGCATTTGTGACTTGCCAGTTATCAGGAGCTTCTTGTTCGAGACGCTGTCTGAGTAACTCAACCCAGGCGGCATCGCTATCAATACCATAGGCTGCACTCAGGCTGTCACCGACGATCAGTAAGGTTTTTCGTTCACCTTCAGTGGCAGACAAGGAGGCGCTGGCAAGCAGAAAAAACAAGCTGGTAAGCAGGGTACGTAATATGGTCTTCATGGCCATCCATTGATTTTTTTGAGGAAAACATGTCGATTGATAGACAAGCAGATTCGGTAAAAGACTTCATGATCCAGGCAGAAAAGGTGTCTTATAGCGTTAATCTGGACGGTAATACACTCCCCATATTGCACAATGTCAGTCTGGCCATCGGTGCAGGCGAGTCAGCGGCTATTGTAGGACGTTCCGGTTCAGGCAAAACAACATTACTGGGATTGCTGGCTGGACTGGATGTGCCCACGGCTGGCGATATCATGCTTGATGGACAGATGATCAATACCTTATCTGAAGATGAACGCGCCAGTCTGCGCGCCCAGCGTGTCGGGTTTGTTTTCCAGTCGTTCCAGTTATTGCCAACCTTAACGGCAATAGAAAATATCATGTTACCCATGGAGTTATCGGGCATAGTTGATGCAAAACATAGGGCGGAGGCATTGCTGGAACGGGTGGGACTAGCGCAGCGCATGAAGCATACTCCACGGCAGTTATCCGGTGGCGAACAGCAACGCGTAGCGATTGCCAGAGCCTTTGCAGTAGCCCCCAAAATACTGTTTGCTGATGAGCCGACCGGTAATCTGGACACACATACCGGTGAAGCGATTACCGAATTATTGATGAATTTGAACCAGGAACAAGGCACCACACTGGTGATGGTGACGCACGATCAGCAATTGGCAGATCGCTGCCAGCGATTGTTTGTGATTGAGGCGGGGTTGTTGCACGAAGATGCGGCCGTATCAAAAACGGTGACAGCCGTATGACTGCGTCAGCCAAGGTAATGTCGTTTCGCCAGGATTTGCGCGAGCGAAATATTAAAGTGATGCTGGCTGCCATGGTGATCGCGGTGGCCACAGTGGCAACCATTACGATGTTTGCCGATCATTTGCAACGCACCTTGTTGACGTCGGCCAGTGCTTTTCTGGCAGCGGATCGTCAGTTGAACAGCCGCAGCAGCGAGCCTGTTCCAGAAGCGTGGTTTACCACCGCACAAGCAGGCGGGCTTGAGGTCAGCAAAATGATCGAGTTTGGCACGATGGTTTCCAGTGAAAGCCGGTTTCAGCTGGTAGCCGTTAAAGCCGTTGATGGCGCGTATCCGTTACGGGGAGAAATTGAGTGGCAGGCGGATATTGATAGTCAGCGCGAATTGAAAGCCAATGGCCCTGATCCTGGTGAAGTCTGGTTGAATCCACGTTTGATGCATTTATTGGAATTACGCCCCGGTGACGCTCTGGATGTAGGTGCTACGACATTAATGATCAGTGGGCTCATTCTGCGTGAGCCGGATGGCGGTTTCCGCCTGTCAGATCTGGCTCCGCGGGTGATGATGCATATTGATGATGTCGCGGCAACGCAGGTGATACAGCCTGGCAGTCGGGTAAATCATCGCGGCCTGTTTGCCGGTGATGAAGCTGATTTGGCAAGTTTTGAAGCCTGGTTGGCGCCGCAGTTGAATAATGCTTATCGCTGGGTTGATGTGCGGCAGAATGAAACGCTGGGTGAATCGCTGGATAAAGCGGAAAGTTTTCTGCTGCTGGGAGGAAGTCTGGCAGTGCTGCTTGCCGTGGTGGCAATTGCTGTTGCCAGCCGGCAATATGCGCTCGGTCAGCGTGATCGGGTAGCCTTATTAAAAACACTGGGACTTACCGGCAAGCGCATCCGTTTTCTGTATCTGTCACGGCTGATGTTATGGGGCATTATTACCACCTTGGCAGGATTGTTGCTGGCAATACCGGCAGCATGGATGCTGGCCTTGATGATGGCAAAGCTCATGGATCAGAGCTTGGTCTTTACGCTGAGTTTCAGCAGTCTCTGGCCGGTTTTAGTAACGGTGCTGGTGGCGTTATTTGCCTTTGCCTATCCACCAATCAGCCGGTTGCGTAATACCTCGGCAATGCGCGTGCTCCGCAGCTTGCCGAGTGATGATAAAGCGACCTTGGCAACCGATTTGTTATTAGCAGTGATCGTGGTGTTTGCCTTGTTGTGGGTATACGTTAATGATCTCAGGCTGGTTGTCAGTTTGCTGGGTGCAATGGCAGTGTTGTTCGCAATTTTGGCGCTCGCCGGAGCCGGATTGATCGCATTATTACGCCGGTTTTCAACGGGGCACGGCAGTTGGCGATTGGCGGTTATTGCACTTTATCGTCACCGACATGCCACGCTGTCGCAGCTATCCGTTTTTGCGATGACCGTCATGTTGGCAGGAACTTTGGTCCTGGTGCGCTCTTCACTGCTTGCTGATTGGCAGGCGCAGCTGCCGGAAGATGCGCCTAACCATTTTCTGTTGAATATTGCCCCGGAGTCAGTTGAGCAGATCGAAGCCTTTTTTAGTGACAATCAGTTAAGCAGTAGTCCGCTATATCCTATTGTTCGAGGCCGGTTGACAGAAATTAATGCTCAGCCGGCGCAGGAGGTAGCGCTAAATAAAGAGGATGATGAGTTACGCCGCGAGTTAAATCTGACGATTGCGGCCAGTTACCCTGCCGATAATCAAATTATCAGTGGTCAATGGTTCGCGCCAGGAGAAACCAGCGGCCTGTCGATCGAACAATCACTGGCAGAATCGCTTGGTGTAAATATTGGCGATACGCTGGGTTTTACCATTGGCAGTGAAAAAATAACTGCGACTATCAGCAGTATTCGGAGTGTGCAATGGGACAGCATGCAGCCCAACTTTTTCATTATTTTTCCACCGCAGGGAGCAATCAGCGGCTTACCGAGCACTTCGCTGACCAGTTTTTACTTGCCTGAAGCGAAGAAAAATATACTGAATGATTTTGTCTGGCAGTTTCCGACAATTTCTGTGCTGGAAATGGATCACGTCATTGAGCGCATTCAGCAGATTATTCGCCAGGTTACCCAAGCAGTTGAGGCTATTTTACTAATGATTCTGCTGGCGGCGGTGGCGGTTATGGTTGCTGTCGTCAGCGCAACGATGGGAGAGCGGCAACGTGAAGGCGCTTTACTGCGAACATTAGGCGGACAGCAGCAACTGCTGGTCAAAGCCACGATTTTTGAATTTGCGCTGCTTGGCTTGTTAGCTGGAATTTTAGGCGTTTTGGCAGCGGAAATCGCCGTGTGGGCACTGCAATATCGCTTGTTTGCTGGAGACTTTCGTTGGCACTGGCCTGTGGTAATCGCACTTCCACTGTTCAGCGCGCTGTTGCTGGCTTTGTTGGGACGCTGGCAATTGATTCCGGTATTAAAAGTCTCGCCGATGTTGTTACTCAGAAGGTTGGAGTAACCGCAGGTGACAAACCCCTACCGTTAATTGCATCAAGCCTTATAAGCTTTGCTAGACTGCACTCCATGATTGTGTTGTAGAGATCCTTTGGTGCGTCGACTGTCTGCTTTTATTATTCGGGTTGTGTTGCTGGCAATGCTGCTGTTTGTTTTGTTCAGTGTGTTGCTGGTGTTACCTTTTCGCTGGTTAAATCCGCCGATCACCATGGTGATGGCTGATCGCTGGCTGCATGCGGAGGGTGATTTTGAGCTGCATAAACACTGGCTACGCTGGGAGGACATACCGGCCCATGTGGCTCTGGCAGTGGTGGCATCTGAAGATCAGCGGTTTCCATTACATAGTGGCTTTGACCTTACTGCTATCCAGCAGGCATTGAAAGAGCGCGAACGACGCGGAGGTTTGCGTGGTGCCAGCACCATCAGTCAGCAAGTCGCTAAAAATATGTATTTATGGACCGGACGCAGCTGGCTGAGGAAGGGGCTTGAAGTCTGGTTTACGCTGCTGATTGAGCTAAGCTGGGGCAAGCAACGCATTCTTGAGGTGTATCTGAATATTGCGGAATGGGGAGAAGGGGTGTTCGGGATTGAGGCTGCCAGCCAGCACTACTTCTCGCGTTCTGCCGCCGGTCTGACACCGATGCAGGCTGCTTTGCTGGCATCTACTTTGCCCAGTCCGCTGAATTACAATCCGGCAGCACCGGCCGAGCATTTACGCAAGCGGGCCGAGTGGAATCTGCAACAGCAACGCAGACTGGGTGGCGCGAGCTGGCTGGCACCGATGGAGAATGGCTCATAGGCTGTTTAGCAGTCGCATCGTCTTGTATGCATATAGGTTGCGGAGCATTTTCGCTGCGCCTACACTCTGAAAAAAGTTATTGACGTTTTCTGTTAACAACGAAGGAAATGGCGATGGATACCACGGCACACACCATGCAAAACCTGTTTCTGCAACTGGGATTAGATAGTAGTGAGTTTGCTATCGAACAGTTTTTTGCCAGTCACGTCTTGCCGGATGACATCAGGCTGGAAAACGCTGACTGGTGGTCCGTTGCCCAGGCTGCTTTTATTAAGGAGTGTCTGAGCAGCGATTCGGACTGGGCTGAGATTGTTGATCAGCTGAATGTGCGGTTACGTCAGTAAAATTACTTGCCCAAGAGCGTGAATGCCATGATTATCGGGTATGGTCGTAATGTGCTGAGAATGGATATAACATGTACCTGAAAAGAGTTGTGTCACTGCTTTTTCTGACCTTGGTAGCCTGTGGTTCAGAGCCGGTTGAGAAAATGCCGTTGAAACTGGC
>CANRLD010000066.1 GCA_947631375.1 uncultured Methylophaga sp.
CGGATGCCTCAAGACGGCAATTGTGGGAAAATGACGCCTTTTATTCTTTCGTTCCAAGGTATCACTCTTGCCAGCCAATTTGCTCCAGCCAGTCTTACCCACATCTGCTAAATCTCAACATCGTGCTGGACAATTATACGGCAGTGCGCAGGGCTTATTGCTGGCACAGGCAGCCAGACAACATGATGGACCATTATTGGTAGTCACCGATGATGTCACCAGTGCTCAGCGGTTAGAGCTGGAAATTCGGTTTTATCTTGGCAGCAGCCCATTACCTGTTTTGCATTTTCCTGACTGGGAAACATTACCTTATGACAGTTTTTCCCCGCATCAGGATATTGTTTCTGAACGGCTGCAAACATTGCACCGTCTGCCGGAATTTAAGCAGGGCGTTTTACTGGTACCGGTTGCCACTCTGATGCAACGTATTGCGCCACGTGAGTTTCTTGATGGAAACCACCTGGAGTTAAAGATTGGCGATCTATTTGATATTGAAGAGTGGCGCCTCCGGCTGGAAAAGTCCGGCTACCGCAATGTGTCGCAGGTCATCGAGCATGGCGAGTTTGCCGTTCGCGGTGCGATCATTGATTTATTCCCGATGGGCAGCCGCCAGCCTTACCGTATCGATCTGTTTGATGATGAAATAGATACGCTGCGTACCTTTGATCCGGAAACACAACGCTCGATCGATACCATTGAACAGATCCAGTTACTGCCGGCACGAGAGTTTCCGTTAAATGACACTAGCATTACCTTATTTCGCAAGCAGTTTCGCCAGTTTTTTGATGGCGATCCGCAGCGCAGCCTGATTTATCGCGAAATCAGTGCAGGTAATGTGCCTGGCGGGATTGAGTTCTATTTGCCGCTGTTTTTCGAACAAACAGCGTGCCTGACGGATTACCTGCCTGACACTACTCTGGTGGTACAGCTCAACGATACCTTGCATGCGGCAGAACAGTTTTGGCAGGAAATTCAAAGTCGTTACCGCCAATATGGTGTCGATCCGGAGCGGCCGCTATTACCGCCAGCAACGGTGTTTGTTCCTGTAGACGAGCTGTTTAGCCAGTTCAAGCGTTGGCCACGGTTGCAAAGTCAAAACTTTGAGCTCGAAACCTCTGCTGCACATCATAATTATGCAACCAGCCTGCCTCCCTCACTGCCGCTTAATGCAAAACAGGAACGTCCCTGCGAAGCATTGCATCACTTTATTGACAAATTTACTGGTCGTATCTTGCTTGCTGCCGAGTCTGCCGGTCGGCGTGAAACACTCCTTGATTTACTGCGTAAAAATCAGTTACAGCCAAAAGTGGTTGATGGCTGGGACGGCTTTCTCCAGGACGACAATGCACTTTGCATTACTGTAGCGCCACTGGAACAGGGCTTATTGCTACAGACAGAACCACTTGCTGTCATTGCTGAAACCCAGCTATTCGGCCAACAGGTCATGCAACGTCGTCGCCGCAGCCGGAAAAAGCGTGATACCGATGCGATTATCCGCAATCTGGCAGAACTCACCATTGGCGATGCCGTCGTACATGAAGATCACGGTGTTGGCCGATATTTAGGCCTGCAAACGCTGGATGTCGGCGATGTGGCGACGGAGTACGTCACGCTGGAATATGCCAAGGGCGACAAGTTATACGTGCCGGTAGCTTCTTTGGATTTGATCAGCCGTTATTCCGGAGCAGCACCAGAACTTGCGCCGTTACATCAGCTCGGCACCAGCCAGTGGGAAAAGGCGCGCCGCCGTGCAGCCGAAAAAGTACGTGATGTCGCCGCCGAACTGCTGGATATTTATGCCAAACGCGCTGCTAATAAAAAACCGCCAATGCAATCGCCAGATGAACAATATGAAGCCTTTGCCGCTGCCTTCCCGTTTGAAACCACGCCCGATCAGCAGGATGCCATTGATGCAGTGATTGCCGATATGCAATCCGAAACGCCAATGGATCGCCTGGTTTGCGGGGATGTCGGTTTTGGTAAAACCGAAGTGGCCATGCGTGCTGCTTTTTTAGCCGTACAGTCAGGTAAACAGGTGCTGGTGCTGGTGCCTACCACTTTGCTGGCGCAGCAACATTATGAAAACTTTAAAGATCGCTTTGCCGATTGGCCAGTACGCGTTGAGGTCTTGTCACGATTCCGCAGCAAGAAGCAACTTGATGATGTGAAAGCAGCAATCAGTGAAGGCACTGCTGACATCGTGATTGGTACCCATAAACTGTTGCAGCAGGATATTGATCCCAAGCGCCTGGGCCTGTTTGTACTGGATGAAGAACACCGTTTCGGGGTAACACAAAAAGAACAATTAAAAAAATTCCGCTCACAGATTGATGTACTGACGCTGACAGCAACACCAATCCCCCGTACCCTGAATATGTCAATTTCCGGAATCAGGGATTTGTCGATTATTGCCACCGCACCGGCCCGCCGGCTGGCCATTAAAACCTTTGTTTTACAATGGAATGCCGACAAAATTCGTGAAGGCATTCTGCGCGAAATAAAACGTGGCGGACAGGTTTACTTCCTGCATAACAAGGTCGATGACATTGATCGGGTTGCACGGGAGCTGGAAAATCTGATGCCGGAAGCGCGGATCGCTGTTGCTCATGGCCAGATGCGCGAACGTGAACTTGAACAAGTGATGCTTGATTTCTACCATCAACGTTTTAATGTGCTGGTCTGCACCACCATCATCGAAACCGGAATTGACGTTCCATCGGCCAATACGATCTTCATTGATCGCGCTGACAAGCTGGGACTGGCGCAGCTCTATCAGATCCGTGGTCGCGTCGGCCGCTCTCATCATCGTGCCTATGCCTATTTGATTACACCACCGCAAAAAGCGATGACCGCCGATGCAGTCAAGCGTCTCGAAGCTATCGAATCCATCGAAGATTTGGGGGCGGGCTTTACGCTGGCCACACATGATATGGAAATTCGTGGTGCTGGTGAATTACTGGGTGATGAGCAAAGCGGGCAAATGCAGGAAATCGGCTTTACCTTGTATAACGAATTGCTGGAACGTGCAGTCAAAGCATTGAAAGCTAATAAAACAGCTGATCTTGATAGTCTGGGGCGGCAAACAGTGGAAATTGATCTACATGTTCCGGCATTGATCCCGACCGATTACCTGCCGGATGTACATACGCGACTGGTGCTTTATAAACGTATTGCCGCGGCAAACGATAAAGAAGCACTGCGCGAGCTGCAAGTTGAAATGATTGATCGTTTTGGCCTGCTACCCGATCCGGTGCAAACCTTATTCGCTGTACACGAATTACGACTTAAAGCCAAAAGCATCGGCATTCGTAAAATTGATGCCTATGATCAGGGTGGACGATTACTGTTTGATAAAACACCAAACATCGAACCGATGGCGGTGATTCAACTGATTCAGCAACAACCGTCGCGCTTCAAGCTCGATGGTCAGGACAAACTGCGTTTCACTGACAGCATGCCAGACGCCCAAACCCGAATCCTGGCAATAAACAGCCTGTTGGATAACCTGCTCAAACCGGCGGCCTGATGCAACAGGATCGTAATTTTGATGATTTGGCCGAGCGCTTTAATGCCCGGATTTATGACACAACAAAGGGGCAGTTACGACTGCAAGTTCTGAAACAAGATCTGCAGCCGTTCACACAATCACCCGCGTTACGGATCTGGGATGCCGGCTGTGGCAGCGGACAAATCAGTTTATGGCTGGCTGCTTTGGGACATCAACTCACGCTGTGCGACATCTCGGAAACATTGTTGCAACAAGCCCGAGAGCGGTTTGCTGAGGCAGGACAACAGGCCGACTTTCATCACGCCTCGATTCAGCAACTGGCTCCGCATTTGGCAGCATTTGATCTGGTGATTTGTCATGCTGTCATAGAATGGCTGGCGACACCGCTGGAAACGTTGAAACAGGCGATGGCGCGCGTAAAAACTGGCGGTTTTCTGTCATTGATGTTCTACAATCGCAATGCGATGGTTTACAAAAATGTCCTGCGCGGGGGATGGAGACTGGAACCTGTTCTTAATGATCGTTATATTGGTGCTGGAAACAAATTGAGTCCACCGCATCCACACTATCCACATGACGTGATTCAGTTTTTACAAAACCATCATTTTCGTATCATCGAACACAGCGGTATCCGGGTGTTTAGTGACTACTTGGACGCGACAGCGCTCGAACAAACAGATACCGAACAGTTACTGGCATTGGAACAACGCTATTGCCGAATGCCAACCTATCGTGACATGGGACGCTACGTACATTTACTGGCTGAGAAAATATCACCAGATGAATAGGGATTACTTCATAATATGTCGATCATTCGCCTAAGAAGCTTACAGTGTAATGTCAAGAACCCATTTAAGATTTAGGATAAACATGTACATATACAAACTACCCGCCATCATTCTGCTCACCAGCCTGTTCGCAACTGGCTGTGTACAAAACCAGTCTCGTCCAAGTGTTTCCAATGAGCAGTTGAAATCAGCACTGCTAGACACGGAATCCAGAATGCAAGGCCAACTTCGTCAACAGTGCGAAAGAATTATTGATAATCAAAATAAATATCACACCGGCCTGCATGCTTTTTCCAGAGAGCAGCAATCCGCTCGCAGACAACTGGAGCAGTTATCTCTTCAAGTTGAGCAACTTAATGACACCGTAGTCAGGCAGGCAGCAACGAAAGCCGCTCAAGCTGAGCAGCAGCTAGCGGCGGCCAATAGTGCAAGTTGTCCGCATCAGGCATCAGTCACCTTGAATGACAAAATGGTATTGGGACAAACAGAATGGCTATGGATTGAAGCGGTTAATCGGGTATTCCCTGCCCGCGTTGATACAGGGGCAACGACTTCTTCACTCAGCGCAACGGATATTGTCACACTGGAACGAGACGGCCAAAAATGGGCCCGCTTCACCATCGTGCCAGAAGAAAATAGCGACAGCAGTTATGAGGTAGAAGCCCCGATCTCCCGTACTGCCAACATCCGGCAATCTTCTACTAACGAAATTGATAAACGGCCAGTGGTTAAACTCACGGTTCGAATTGGCAATATGACTGATACGGCAGAATTTACGCTGACCGATCGTTCTCATATGAGCTACCCGATTCTGCTGGGACGTGAGTTTTTGAAAGATATTGCCATTGTCGATGTTGCCCAACAAAACGTGCAACCAAAACCTGAGTTATTGACCGATCGCGCCTCTGCTATGCCAATAGAGAAAAAAGCTACCGATTCATCAGCCGCAGATACAGAATAATAAGGATCTCTCATGGCCTCACGTACGCCGTTTTATATACTGGTAAGTATCTTGTTTCTTGCCGGAACAGCCTTGACACTACATCGGCATATTGCATTTGATATTCCCTGGTTCCCTGGCGAACAACGTCAAACCTGGTCAATAGAAGCAAAAGTAGACTTTGAAGCCAATGGCGATCCGGTGACAGCGACCTTGGCAATCCCTAATACCCAGCCCGGCTTTACGCAACTAAACCAACAAACCGCCAGCCCAGGGTATGGCCTATCCTTTCTTGAACGTAACGGGGTTCACTACGCGGAATGGTCAATTCGTGAGGCCACTGGCAGCCAATCGCTGTATTACAAAGTAGATATGCTGGTAGATCCTTTTGCCATTCCACCGAAACTGGAGCCACCGACAACGACCAAGCCTAACGTTGAGAAAGAACCTTACGCCTCTGCAGCGAAGATGATCCTGGACCGCGCCACCGAACGTTCCTCTTCCAATTACACCTTGGCGCGTGAACTTATTTATGAAATTAATAACCAGCAACAAACCGCTGAACTGCTCGCACAGATAAAACCCAAAAATATCTGGATAACCGAGTTATTACGCGATGCTGGCGTGCCCGTCAGACGTATTCATGCATTAAGTTTAGAAGATGGCCGCCGTCGCCAGCCATTAATTGAATATATTCAGGTTTATGATGGTAATGAGTATGAAATATTCAATCCGGCAACCGGTGAGCAGGGTCAACCAAAAGATTTGCTGTTATGGCAATATCACTCCAGTCCACTGCTGGAAGTCGTTGGTGCCACCAATGCGCAGGTAACCTTCTCAATGATTTCGCAGGAACAGCCATTTAATATCGCACTGAATCAGAAATTTGCTGATAACGATTGGCTGAACTTCTCTCTTTATACCTTGCCGCTTGAAGAACAGGCTATTTTTAAAGGGATATTATTGATCCCGGTCGGGGTATTAATCGTCGTGTTAATGCGTATTCTGGTGGGGATTAAAACCTCGGGTACCTTCATGCCGGTGTTGATCGCCATGGCCTTTATCCAGACCAGCCTGCTGACCGGCTTGATCGGCTTTTTACTGATTGTCGGTGTAGGACTGATGATTCGCTCCTATCTGTCTTACCTCAACCTGTTGCTGGTCGCCCGCATATCCGCCGTGATCATCATGGTTATCGGCATGATCGCTATCTTCTCCATCGTCGCTTATAAATTTGGCCTGACGGAAGGTATGAAGATCACCTTCTTCCCGATGATTATTCTGGCATGGACAATCGAGCGGATGTCGATTCTGTGGGAAGAAGAAGGGGCGAAAGAAGTGATGATCCAGGGAGGCGGCTCATTATTGGTTGCAATCCTCGCCTACCTGGCAATGAATCTGGATTGGGTGCGTCATTTAACCTTCAACTTCATGGGGATCCAGTTGATTTTGATGTCTTTGACACTAGTTGCCGGTAGTTATACAGGCTATCGTTTACTTGAGTTGAAACGCTTTAAACCTCTGACAAAAGTCGATAATTCATGAGCAAAACGACTGAAAAAATGAATTGGTTCCAATCATTACGTGAACGTTATGCACGTCCAAGATCCTTGCATAATATTGGTGTACTTGGAATGAATCGGCGTAATGTATCGTATATCAGCCGCTATAATCCGCGGCGATTATTCCCGCTAGTGGATGACAAGTTACAAACCAAAGAGCTGGCACTTGATGCAGGGGTAAAAGTCCCCGCCCTGCTCGGTGTCATCCGTGAGCAACATGCCGTCAAGAATCTTGCTGCTATTCTGGAGCAGTGTCATGGTGGTTTTTGCATTAAACCGGCTCATGGCTCCGGCGGCAAAGGTATCTTGGTCATTACCCGCCAAAGTGAAGAGGGTTATCGACGATCTAACGGACAATATGCCACCATCGGTGATTTGGAACGCCATGTAAGTAATATTCTCGCAGGCTTATTCTCGCTTGGTGGTCGCACGGACGCCGCCATTATTGAGGCATTAATACACTTTGACGACTGTTTTAACGGCTTTAGTTATGAGGGGGTTCCGGATACACGCGTCATCGTCTTTCGTGGTTTCCCAGTGATGGCAATGATGCGCCTTTCAACATCTGTCTCTAATGGCAAGGCCAATCTTCACCAAGGTGCCGTGGGCGTCGGTCTGGATATTGGGAATGGTCGAGCGCTGCGTGCCGTGCAGTTCGACAAACCTATCTTGCTTCATCCGGATACCGGACTTAATATGATGTCGCTTAAGGTTCCACATTGGGAAGAAGTGCTGAATCTGGCGGTATCCTGTTATGAAATGTCAGGGCTCGGCTACCTAGGAACAGACATTGTCTTGGACAAGTATGAAGGTCCAATGTTATTGGAGCTGAACGCGCGACCGGGTCTGACCATCCAGATAGCCAATGGTAAAGGCTTGTTACCGCGATTACAGCAAATCGAGAAACTAGGTCATAAAAAGCGCATGAGCATCGCCGACAGGGTGGCTTATGCACGGGAACACTTTTCAGATAACCACTGAATCTGAATCAGATGGGAGTTCAGCAGTATGACGACTCAAAATAAAACGGTTGCCTGGATCCTTGGCGGATCATTATTCCTTGGTTTGACGTTGCTGGGCTTTCAGCTTGGAACAGCGCTGATAGACTTCAAACAATTAGAGCGCAGCGTCACCGTAAAAGGTCTATCTGAACGCGAAGAACCGGCTGATATTGTTATTTGGCCGATTCAATTCACCGAAGCCAACAACGATCTGGCAGAGCTCTATCAAGCGATTGAAAATAATGGCGCTAAAATTCGCCAGTTTCTGTTGCAACGCGACATCAAAGAAAGCGAAATCACTTTTAATGCGCCGGCAATTACTGACAAATCTGCACAGCAATATGGTGGCGGCCCACGAGCAGAGTTTCGTTATACCGCCACCCAGACGGTGACTGTCTATTCCGAAAATATCGACGCGGTTCGCCGTTCTATGACGGCATTAGCCGAGCTGGGTAAACAAGGCTTGGTATTGGCTGGCGATAATTATCAAGCACAAACTGAATATCTGTTTACTCGTCTCAATGAAATCAAGCCGGAAATGATTGAGGAAGCGACAGAAAATGCCCGCGAAGTCGCTGAAAAGTTCGCCGATGACTCTGACAGCAATCTCGGTAAAATTCGCAAAGCCTCACAAGGACAGTTCAGCATCAGTGCTCGCGATAACAACAACCCGCATATCAAAAAGATCCGGGTGGTATCTACCGTAGAATATTATCTTTCCGACTAGGTTTCGCCGTTGCAGCTCGGCCATTGATGGCAGAGCTGCAACGAGCAATGTTGATAACTTCTTATAACTCTACCGGCGCGAAACCATTACGGTTAGCTGCTATTTTTCACTCCATCAATACAGAATGCGCCGGTCAAATGGCTGTTTTTTTTATGCTAGCAGCCTTTTCGGTACTTAATAACGACAATCGATACTGCTGTTAACCAGGCACCGCAACTGTTTTTCCGGTTTTCACTGATTGCAGTGCAGCGACTATCGCCTGGCAGTTCGCCCGCGCATCTTGCAGACTAAGTAATGGTTCATGGTTGTTCAGTACACAATCAGAAAAATGCTCAACCTCAAGAATGAACTGATCGGCCGCCGCAACCTCAATAGTTTCCTGCTGACCAGATTCCGTCCACCAGGAAATAGTGGCCACCTCATCTGCAGGCTGCCAGACGGTATGGCAAGTAATACCGCCCTCTGTACCAATAATTTCAT
>CANRLD010000067.1 GCA_947631375.1 uncultured Methylophaga sp.
CACAACTTCATCGTAGCTCTGGTTTGGTTCATACTTCCACTTCATGGCGCCTTCGTTGTTCAGATCTAACGCGAATACGATGTTCGGGAACGCAGTATGCACATACATGGTGTCATCAATGATCAGCGCATTACCTTCGTGCCCACGCAGGACACCGGTAGAGAAAGACCAGGCCATGTTAAGATCATTGATGTTCTGTTTAGTGATTTGGGTTAATTCGCTATAACGTGTGTTGTCATAGTTGCCAGCAGGCATTACCCAGTTACCATCGTTTTTTTGCATTTCAAGCAGTTCATCCGCTACCACCATTCCTGGTACGGCTAACCCCATCATTGCAATCGACAATGTTTTCAGCTTCATAAGTTGTCCTCTATCATTGATTGTTGTTTACACAATTAAGCATGGCTACCTGTGTAAACACTATCTTAGAGGAGATTCTCCTTGAAAACAGTGTACATACTTCCTGTTTAAGCATGAGAGAAACTCTCATTGTCTGCTTTTAATGCTTTATCTGAAGTTGCTGACTGAAATAGAGGTTGATTAGGGTAATGTTATGGCCTCATATTTAAACGGACACTCATAATTTAAATCTAGGCTTACCTGCCTTTTGGGTTGCTCTGGATATTAAGCTGGTTTGGCGATAAGCCAGCATCACGTAGTTGGGGCAGAAATATATCTATATGACTTATTGTTTTTTTGAAGTTAAAGCGGATGACTTTCTTGAATGTTTGTTCTTTTCGGAAGGGAAGGGGCGCAGGAGCCATTTCAGTGTGTGAGTGTCAGCATTGCAGGCACGTATAAATGCTGCACTGTTACTTCGAGTTCGTAATGAAGGAATTCACGTTTGCCGATGTTTTCACGCAGCGGCTACGGGTATCGCTTTGCGATAGTAGAAAACTCCGTAGTGGTACCGGGGGGGGGAATCGAACCCCCACTTCCGAAGAAACTGGATTTTGAATCCAGCGCGTCTACCAGTTCCGCCACCCCGGCAATAAGCGGGGAATTATAGCTAGAGCTGTTTGATTATGAAAGCCTGTCGGGCGAAAAAGTTAGGTATTTTTTAGTACTAAGGCTTATTTAATCCTAACGAAAGCGCGGGTAGCTCTGCTATGATCGCAAGATGCACCGTACTGATTTCCAATTTGAACTCCCGACAGAATTAATCGCTCAATACCCATCAGAGCATCGTACTGCCAGTCGCTTGCTGACGGTCGATGGTAATAGTGGTGAGCTGGCAGACAGCCAATTCAGTGACTTTTTGAATCTGCTGAAAGCGGATGATTTACTGGTGTTTAATAACACAAAAGTTATCCCGGCACGGCTGCTTGGCCATAAGGAAACCGGCGGCAAAGTTGAAGTGCTGGTTGAGCGGATTCTGGATGATAAGCGGGTACTGGCGCATATTCGCAGCAGTAAATCTCCCGCCAGTGGCCGGGTTGTGATATTGGAAAATCAGTTACGCGCTGAAATTCTCGGCCGACATGACGCTTTGTTTGAACTTCGCTTTGCTATTGATGGGGATGTTCTTGGCGTACTCGAACAGATCGGCCGTTTGCCATTACCGCCTTATATAGATCGCGATGTCGATAAAAATGATTTGGCGCGTTATCAAACCGTTTATGCCAAGCAGGTTGGTGCGGTCGCCGCGCCGACGGCTGGTTTGCATTTTGATGAGCAGTTGATGCAGCGAATTGAACAAGCCGGTATTGCGATGGCCGAAGTAACACTGCACGTCGGCGCAGGCACCTTTCAGCCGGTTCGGGTCGATGATATTCGCCATCATCAAATGCACTCTGAGCGCATTGAAGTCAGTGAAGCAGTATGTGAACAGATCCGACAAACCCGGGCAAAAGGCGGAAGAGTAATCGCTGTCGGCACGACCAGTGTTCGGGCGCTGGAAAGTGCATCGCGCGGTGGTGAGATCGCCGCTTATCGTGGTGAAACTGATATTTTTATTTACCCCGGCTATCAATTTAAATCGGTGGATGCGATGGTCACCAACTTTCATTTGTCTGAGTCTACGTTACTGATGCTGGTTTCAGCTTTTGCCGGACGTGAGCATATTCTGGCTGCTTATCAACACGCGATAGAGCAGCGTTACCGTTTTTTCAGTTATGGCGATGCCATGTTTGTTACCAGGAAAACGCAATGACATCGTTAGCGAATGTACGTTTTGTGCTGGTTGGCACAACACATCCGGGCAATATAGGTGCTTCAGCCCGGGCGATGAAGACAATGGGGCTGGTGAACCTGCATTTGGTAGCGCCGAAAATTTACCCCAGTGCCGAGGCAACGGCGCGTGCTTCCGGCGCGGATGATGTGTTGGCTGGTGCCATAGTGCATGACAGTTTGCAGTCAGCATTAACAGGATGCACGCATGTCTTTGGCATGAGTGCACGGCTGAGACATCTGGCTGTGCCATTGATGAACCCGCGTGAGGCGGTAACGTCACTTGAAAAGTTTGATGAGGATGCCCAGATAGCGATCGTATTTGGTCGCGAACATTCTGGCTTGTCCAATGACGAGCTGGATTTGTGTCATACCTTGATCAATATTCCGGCTAACCCCCAATATAGTTCCCTTAACCTGGCTGCTGCAGTGCAGGTGATGGCATATGAATTACGGATGAGTTTCAATCCGCAGGTCGATCCGGGGCGTATCGGCGAGGCACGTGAAGCAATTCATGCTGAAGATTTAATACATTTATATGATCATTTCGAGCGCAGCCTGATGACGATAGGCTTTTTAGATCCGGAGAATCCACGGTATCTGATGCGTCGTATTCGCCGGCTGTTTAATCGTGCCGATCTGGATCGTAATGAAGTGCAAATTTTGCATGGTATTTTGCGTGCGGCAGAAACCAAGGCGAGGAGTTCAAAATGAACGATCAACAACATGTAACCCGCTGGCAACGTTTTAAAGAAGACATTTATTGCGTATTTGACAGAGATCCAGCTGCCCGCAATGTATTTGAAATTATTACTACTTATCCGGGCGTACATGCCTTGGCGTGGCATCGTGTCAGTCATTGGTTATGGAAAAAAGGCTGGTTGTGGCTGGCACGGTTTTTATCAACCTTTTCCCGTTGGATCACCGGCATTGAAATTCATCCTGGCGCTAAAATCGGCAGACGGTTTTTTATTGATCACGGGATGGGCGTAGTGATTGGTGAAACAGCAGAAATTGGTGATGATTGCACGCTTTATCATGGGGTCACGTTAGGGGGCACATCCTGGAAAGGTGGTAAGCGCCATCCGACTTTAGGCAATAACGTGGTGGTGGGCGCTGGTGCCAAAGTATTGGGACCGATTACAGTGCACGAGGGGGCTCGCATTGGCTCGAATGCTGTAGTGGTTAAAGATGTTGCTGTTGGGGAAACCGTTGTTGGTGTTCCTGGACGCGTTGTCCAGACTGAAAAAAGCCCTGACAAAAAAGCACAGGAAAAGTTGGCCCAGTCGGTTGGTTTTGATGCTTACGGCACATCAACCCAGACTCCTGATCCGGTTGCATCAGCTATCCATGGTTTAATCGAGCATATTCATGCAATGGAAAAACGCATGGATGTTATGTGCCACACAATCAAGCGTTTGGGGGGGGAGATCCCGGAAGTTTCAATGCCTGAACTGGACGGTTGTGAGTTGGATGATGAGACTGAATCGTCAAAAGTTGACTAAAATAGTCGGACATGAAAAACTAGCAAAACAGTTTGTGACAGGAAATCAATATGCGCTTAACGACTAAAGGTCGCTATGCCGTTACTGCAATGCTCGACTTGAGTCTTAATTATGGTGCCGGCGCTATCACGCTGGCAGAGATTTCTGAACGCCAGGGAATTTCGCTTTCCTACCTTGAACAATTGTTTGCCAGATTGCGTAAACAAGGGCTGGTAAGTAGTTCAAGAGGCCCTGGCGGCGGATACCAATTGAGTCGGGCTGCGACGGAAATAACTGTCCTTGAGGTCATTTCTGCCGTCGATGAAAAAATGGATAATACTCAGTGTCAAGGTAAGCATAATTGCCATGGTGATGAACAATGTGTCAGCCATGAATTATGGCAAAGTTTGAGTGAGCAAATCCGTATCTACTTAGCCGGCATTACCTTGCATCATGTGGTAAATGATTACCAGCGAAGCCGGAATAGTCGCCACACTAACGAAAAAATCATCAAATTTGATGCGCTTTAATTCCGTAATACGTTATGTCATTTGTTTATCTTGACCACAATGCCGGGACTAGCTTGGCTCACGGTGTGCTGGATGCAATGTTGCCGTATCTTAAACAGCAGCAAGGCAATCCTTCCAGCAGTCATCGCTTTGGCCGATATACTCAGGCGGCGATCGACAAGGCTCGCCAGCAAGTTGCGGATTTGGTCAATGCCGATGTAGAACAAATCATCTTTACCAGTGGCGGAACGGAATCCAATAATCACGCTATTGGTGGTGTGACCGAGTTATTCGACTCCGGGCGTGTTCTGATAGGTAGCACTGAGCATCCTGCCGTATTGGAGCCGGCAAAACGCTTGCAGCGACAGGGATTTGAAGTGCTGTTTATTCCGGTTGATGGCAATGGTTTGATAGACCAGGAAGCGTTTGAAAGTTTGCTGACGGAAGATACCCGGCTGGTTTCCGTTATGTGGGCGAATAATGAAACAGGTGTTGTACAGGATATTGCCCGGCTGACAGAACTCACCAAACCGCGCGGTATCGTGTTTCATTGTGATGCCGTGCAGGTTGCTGGTAAACGTGCTTGTGACTTTCGAATGGCGGGAGTGCAGATGATGAGTTTGTCTGCCCATAAATTTGGTGGCCCCAAAGGTATTGGTGCATTAATTATCGATAAGGAACTGAGTTGGCCAGCTTATATATTAGGTGGCGGTCAGGAAGGCGAAAAGCGAAGCGGTACCGAAAACGTTGCTGCGATTGTTGGTTTTGGTGCGGCAGCCGAACAGGCCAAACAGCAATTAACCTATTATCAGCAACACTGTAAGACATTGCGTGACTTGTTGGAAAGCCGGTTAGCTGCCATTCCGGGGGTAACCATTTTTGCCCAAGCCGCAGTAGAGCGCCTGCCCAACACGGTATTTTTTTCCTTGCAGGGATTTGATTCCGACACCTTGCTGATGTCTCTGGATCGAAACGGTTTTTCGGTTGCCAGTGGTTCCGCCTGTGGTACAGGCCGACAGGAACCGAGCCATGTGCTGAAAGCGATGAATATTGATGACATGACGGCGCTGGGTGCCGTTCGTGTCAGTGTTTCATTAGACAACACGGCAGAACAAATTGAACAATTAGCTGTCCTTCTGGAGAAGGAAGCCAATCGGTTTAACCATTTGATGAACAGGTAATAAAATGACAACAATTACATTGACAGAATCCGCAGTAAAGCGGGTACGAGACATGGTGGCCAAACGGGCTAACGGCATTGGTCTACGTATTGGTGTGGTCAAAAGTGGTTGTTCGGGCTACAGCTATGCATTGGATTATGCGGACGAGGTAGCCGCGAACGATGCAGTTATAGAGCAAGATAATGTCAAAGTAGTTATTGACAAGGAAAGCTTGCCATTGCTGGAAGGTATGGTTCTGGATTTTGTTAAGGAAGGACTGAATCAGAGTTTTAAATTCATCAATCCTAATGTTACTTCGGAATGTGGTTGTGGCGAGAGCTTTAGTGTGACCAAATAAACATTTCGCCCCTGATATAATCAGCTGCCCGTCGCGTACGGGCAGTTTTGTTTTACTTGCTCAATAAAGACCATGCCGAAACTCCCGATGACTGAACTAAGTAACCTGCAATTTGACGCGCAACATCTATGGCATCCCTATAGCAGTGTAAAAAATCCACCGCTGTTACATGAGGTCATTTCTGCCGAAGGTGTATATTTGACGCTGGATGATGGCCGGAAAATCATTGACGGCATGTCATCGTGGTGGTCGGCGATTCATGGTTATGCTCATCCACGCTTAAATGCAGCAGCCAAAGCACAGCTGGATCAAATGTCACATGTAATGTTTGGCGGCCTGACCCACGACCCCGCAGTGAGTCTGGCGCGGCGATTAATTGCGATGACCGATGCAAGCCTGCAGCATGTGTTTTTGGCTGATTCGGGATCAGTATCCGTTGAAGTTGCGATCAAAATGGCGATCCAGTACTGGTTCGCGCAAGGTAAAACCGACAAACAACAGTTGTTGTCATTACGTGGCGGTTATCACGGCGATACCTTTGGTGCGATGGCGGTGTGTGATCCGGTGAATGGGATGCACTCACACTTTGCCAAGGTGTTACCACAACATTTGTTTGCACCGACACCAACATGCCGCGAGGACGCACACTGGCAAGATAGTGATATTGCAGCAATGCGTTCGCTGATTGAAGCCAATCATCATCAGCTGGCCGCAGTTATTGTCGAGCCACTGGTGCAGGGCGCGGGAGGAATGCGCTTTTATTGTCCTCAATATTTACGTGAATTACGCAGTCTGTGTGATCAACATAATGTATTGCTGATTTTTGATGAGATTGCGACGGGATTTGGCCGGACCGGTCATTTATTTGCCTACGAGGCCGCAGGCATAGTGCCGGATATTTTATGTCTTGGAAAAGCGCTGACCGGAGGCTACATGACGCTGGCCGCCACTTTATGTCAAAGCAAGGTGGCAGAAGGAATTGCAGCAGATGGGCAAGGAATATTGATGCACGGGCCAACCTTTATGGGCAATCCATTAGCCTGCCGGGTGGCATGCGAAAGCATAGATATCTTGCTGGAATCCAACTGGCAGCAACAGGTTTTATCGATTGAGCATCAGCTTAACACCGAATTGAGCGATCTGTCGGCACATTCGCTGGTCAAAGATGTACGAGTAAAGGGTGCTATTGGTGTGGTAGAGCTGACGATATCCGTTGAACCCTTTATGGCATGGCTACCTGCGTTTATTGTCGAGCAGGGCGTGTGGATCAGACCTTTCGGTGCGCTGATTTATATTATGCCGCCCTACATCATTTCCACTGAACAACTTAGCCAGTTAACGATGGCAATAAAAGCCATAGTGAACAAGGTTAGTGAATCAGTAAAATCCTGAGTCTGATCAAGGTTTAAGCTGATAGGCTTTCCAAACTCGTGACGTAACATCAGTACCGTTGCTCGATATTTGAGTAACAAATAACTTATAAATTTGGAGAAATGAATCATGTGGACTAAACCAGAATATTCAGATATGCGTTTCGGTTTTGAAGTAACCATGTATATCTGCAACCGTTAATAACGGTTCAATTTGTACGTGAAAACCCTTGGAGTTCTGCTCCAGGGGTTTTTTTATACTCTGAAGCTAGCAATCGTTTTTATCGATTATATCTATTTAAATAACTCGTTTGACCATAGAGTGGACGGGCCTTAGAATAGCTAGCGTCGCTTTTGACAAATCTTAAAGGAGTAGACCATGTCGACTTTGATCAATTCAACAATTAAACCATTCAAAGCCACTGCATTTCACAAAGGCGAATTTGTCCCTGTCAGCGATGCTGATCTGAAAGGCAAGTGGTCCGTCGTATTCTTTTATCCAGCAGACTTTACTTTTGTTTGTCCAACTGAACTGGGTGATCTGGCAGATCATTATGCGAAACTGCAAGAAATGGGCGTCGAAGTTTACTCGGTTTCAACAGACACGCATTTTACCCATAAAGCCTGGCATGATGCTTCTGAGACTATCAAGAAAATCAACTTCCCGATGATCGGTGATCCTACTGGCGCTATCAGCCGTAACTTTGAAGTAATGATCGAAGAGGATGGTCTGGCACTGCGCGGTACATTTGTCATTGATCCTGAAGGTGTTATTAAAGTTTCCGAAGTTCACGATCTGGGTATTGGCCGTAGCGCGAAAGAACTGGTTCGTAAGATTCAGGCGGCTCAATATGTCGCTTCACATGATGGTGAAGTATGCCCGGCATCCTGGCAGCCTGGTGAAGAAACCTTGTCACCGTCTTTGGATCTGGTTGGCAAAATCTAAAGAAATTTTGAAAAACACAACCGATTTGACATCAGGTCACGGTTTCACAATTTCTTACTAAACATTTGGCTCTCTGTTGCCCGAGGAATCCGCCTCGGGCAACACATAATTTTTATAGAATTTTTGATGGCAGGTGTCTTATGTTGGATGCAAATATTGCGGCACAGTTAACAACCTACTTGCAGAATCTGCAACGTCCGGTAGAACTGGTTGCGTCGCTTGATGAGAGTGCTAAGTCTCAGGAAATGCGTGAGTTGCTGGTGGAAATTGCCGGGATGTCTGACAAGGTCAGTTTTTCTGACGCAGGAAGTGATGCACGAAAACCCTCATTCTGCGTCAAGCAGCCGGGGGAGGATGAGCGAATTCATTTTGCCGGAATTCCGCTGGGACATGAATTTACTTCATTGGTGCTGGCCTTGCTGCATACTGGCGGTCATCCAATGAAGATCGATTCAGAGGTGATCGAGCAAATCAAACAACTCGAAGGCGAGTTTGTCTTTGAAACGTATATTTCCCTGTCATGTCAAAACTGTCCTGAAGTCGTCCAGGCATTGAATATCATGGCAGTGTTAAACCCGAATATTCGCCACACGATGATTGATGGGGCGTTGTATCCGCAAGAGATTGAATCACGTCAGATTATGGCGGTACCGACCGTGTATCTGAATGGTCAGGTGTTTGGACAAGGTCGCATCAGTCTGCCGGAAATCATCAGTAAACTGGATTCTGGTGTTGCTAAGCGTGAAGCCGAAAAAATCAGCCAGCGGGCACCGTATGATGTGTTAATCATTGGTGGTGGACCAGCCGGTGCTTCTGCGTCGATCTATGCTTCACGCAAAGGTATCCGCACAGGGATCGTTGCTGAAAGATTCGGCGGGCAAGTGATGGACACACTCGCGATTGAAAACTTTATTTCGGTCAAGGCAACCGAGGGTCCGAAACTGGTGTCAGCGCTTGAAGAACATGTTAAGGAATATGACATCGATGTGATGAACTTACAAACAGCAGC
>CANRLD010000068.1 GCA_947631375.1 uncultured Methylophaga sp.
CAACACCGTCGCCTTCCACTTCTTGTTCATGGCCATCACCTCCCGTTATTTTCCAATAGCGGGATAATAATCGGGCTGGCGTATCGCCGGCATTGGTAATGGTGATGGTATAGGCGAAAAGATAGCGTGCGCTGGCCGGATCAGATTCATGATCCAGATAGGTGGCCTCTACATCAACCAGAATATGATTTTTTTTATCGGTCATGCTCGTCATTATACAATGCTTTTGCAGCCAACAACCGCGCACCGCGCAGGCCGACATCGACATTCTTGATCAAAAACACGGGTATTTTCGCTAACACGCCCTGCATCCGCCCTTTTGCCAGAAACGCCTGCATGAAATAGCCTTGCTCAAATAAAGTCAGATTTTTGGCGGCAATGCCTCCGGCGATAAAAAGCCCGGCTCGAGGCAAGGTCATCAAAGCAAGATTTCCCGCCTGGGCACCATATAGCTGCATAAATAACTGCATGGTTTTTTCCGCCAGCGGGTCCGATTGCTGTAATGCTTTCTGGCTGATCTGCTCCGCAGACAACTCTTGCACCGGATGAACATGCTGCTGCGCTGCAACAAACTGGTACAAAAAACCCAGCCCAGCACCAGATAGCACTCTTTCATAGGAAACATGTTCATATAGCTGGAACAGCTTTTCCAGTAACGGTTGCTGCTCAGGATTCAGAGGCGCAAAGTCGGTATGTCCACCTTCTGTTGGCCAGACTTGCCATCCTCGCTCATCAGGCGACAACACTACCTGGCCCAGTCCGGTTCCGGCACCAATCACCGCTCTCAGTGCCTTGTCTTGTGGCTCACCTTGCTGCAAGACAATTATGTCTTCTTTATCCAGCTCACTGATCCCGGACCCAATGGCAACAAAATCATTTACCAGTGTCAACTGGCTGATTGGAAACTCTGCCAGCAGCTTATCACTATCGATTTCCCACGCCAGATTCGTCAATCGCACCCTATTGGGTGCATTCATTGGCGCTGCAACGGCCAGACAGCCACTGCTTATCGGTAACAACTCGGGCGGTGCAGCTGATAAAAAATGGCGCAGCACCGTGGCGAAATCAGCAAAATCATGATTGTAAAAATACTGCTGCAGAATCAGCCCGCCATCGGCGTAACTGAGCTGCAGCAGCGTTTTGGTGCCGCCGATATCGGCCGCCAGCAGAGTGTGTATGTTATTTGCCAGCAGCGGCCTCATCCATAAACCAGAAATAATCACCTTGCGGTGCCAGTCGCTGTACCGGCAACCCTTGTACTGCGTCAGTAGTAATATCCCGAACAATATCTGCTTTTGATTCGCCGGCAATAAAAATAATCACTTGTCTGGCAGCATTGATTACCGGGTAGGTCAACGTCACTCGCCAAGATTGGAACTTTTCAACAAACAGGCTGGCAGTTAATTGATCGGTAACCTCAAGTGCCGGCGTCTCTGGAAACAATGACGCGATATGGCCATCAGGTCCCAAGCCCAGCAGAACTAAGTCGAATGGCTGTCCTGCCATAACCGTTTTCAAGGTTTCGGCATAACGCACTGCAACCTCAGCTGCATCGCCGCTTTCAGTAGGCATACGGTGAACGTTTTCAGGCGGTATGGGTAACAGATCAATCATCGCCAATCGAGCCATTTTAAAGTTGCTGTCATCATGCGTTGCCGGCACACAACGTTCATCGCCGAAAAACAGCTGTACCCGCGTCCAATCAACTTGCTCAATATAAGGGGATTTCGCCAGCCTTTCATACAACCCCTTGGGAGTTGATCCGCCTGCCAGTGCCACATGAAAAACCCCACGCTTGGCGATCGCCGCACGCGCCGTAGCAACAAAGTGCTCAGCCGCCGCCTCGATTAATCGTGGTGTATCAGGCAGAATTTTTTGTTCAGCTTTCATTTCAATCCTCAACGTAAAAATAATTTTGTGCAACAATCACTGACTGTTTCGGTCAAAAGCCTGCTAATTTAGCAACCATGCTACCCTACCGGCAAGTTGAACGCCTTTTCACTTTCTCTCGACATAAAGGATCTCCGTATGATGAAGCACTCTTTTTTCGCGATTGCAATCACATTGTTTTCTGCAACTGCAGCAGCCGACAACACCTTGGACTATAACCTTATTAATCTTAATGCAACTGCCAGCACCGAAGTGGCTAACGATCAGGTTACCAGTGTCGTTCAGGTCATGCTGAGTGGCAGCGATCCGGCAAAGCTGGGACAACAGGTTAATCAACGTAGCAACCAGTTACTGGAGTTAATTAAAAACTATAGTTCCATTACCCCGCAAACGACCGGATATCAAACCCGCCCACAATACAAAGACAGTCAGATTGTTTCATGGCAAGTCAGCCAGCAAATCCGTTTACATAGCCATGACTTTACACAAATGAGCGAAGTGTTGGGTGAGACACAGAGCATCGCCACTGTACAATCTATTGAGTTTTCATTATCAGATGCGCTGATTGAAACCACCCAGAACGGTCTGATTGAAGAAGCAATCAGCAAGTTCCGCGATAAAGCAACGCTCATTCAGGCACAATTCGAGCAACCGGGCTACAGACTGGTCAATATGTCTGTCAATACCAGTGGCTACGCCCCTGTGCGCCGGATGGAGGCAGTCAGCATGATGGCCGCCGATGTCGCCAGTAAAAGCGCACCGGCAGCGCTGGAAGCTGGCAGCAATAAAGTATCCGTTGATGTGCATGGCCAGATCCAGCTGATCAGCGATACAACGACTATCAGCAACTAAAGCTTATTTCAAAAACAAGGCGTAAGCGGGGTTGTCGGTTTCCAGCCAATAGGCATAACCCAGATTATCAAGAAAGGTTTGAAACTCGGCATCAAACCCCGGGGCTACCTGGATACCGACCAACACCCGCCCGTACGCCGCACCGTGGTTACGGTAATGAAACAAACTGATATTCCAGCGCTGGCCAATATGGGTCAAAAATCGTAATAACGCCCCAGGGCGCTCTGGAAATTCAAAACGGATCAGCCGTTCATTTTCAGCCTGCGGCGCATGACCACCGACCATGTAGCGAATATGCAGTTTGGCCATTTCGTTGTCAGTAAAGTCAATCCACTGATAACCCGCCTGTGTCAGGTTTTCAAACAGTATTTGCCGCTCTTCATCCCTGCCACTCATTCGCACCCCGACAAAAACATGCGCCAGTTTTTTGTCCGCATAACGATAATTGAACTCGGTGATACCGCGATCTGACAAGGTTTTACAGAATCGCTGGAAGCTACCGGGCCGTTCATCAATCGTTGCCGCAAACAGCATTTCACGGCGCTCACCAATCTCAGCGCGCTCCACCACATGCCGCAGCCGGTCAAAATTCATGTTGGCACCGCTATTGATTACTACCATGGTTTTGTTGGTTAAGCCGTTTTGCAGGATATATTTTTTTGCACCGGCGATAGACAAGGCACCCGATGGCTCGGCAATAGAGCGGGTATCATCAAATACGTCCATGATCGCCGCACAGATTTCATCTGTTTCCACCGTTACCACATGATCCACCGTCTGCTGGGCAATCCGAAACGGTTCTTCTCCTACCTGCCGGACAGCAGTACCATCGGCAAACAGGCCGACCTGATCCAGCTTAACGCGCTCGCCAGCCTCCAACGCTTCTTTTAAGCTGGCTGCATCATCAGGTTCCACGGCAATAATTTTTATTTCTGGCCAAAATGCTTTGATATAAGCCGCCATACCCGCCAGCAGGCCACCGCCGCCCACCGGAATAAACACGGCATATACCGGCTCTGGATGCTGGCGCATAATCTCCATCGCGATGGTGCCTTGTCCCGCAATCACCAGCGGATCATCGTAAGGATGGATAAAAACACGCTGCTGGTTTAAGCCAATCTGCCGGGCATGCTCACATGCTTCATCGTAGCCGTTGCCATGCAAAATAATTTCTGCGCCCAGTCCCCGTACCGCTTCCACTTTAATAGGTGGCGTGGTGATTGGCATAACAATGACCGCGGAGATCCCCATTTCACTGGCTGCCAGCGCCACGCCTTGCGCATGATTGCCAGCAGAGGCAGCAACGACACCTTGCTGTCGCTCTGCTTCTGTCAAGTGGCTCATACGGTTGTAGGCGCCACGCAGCTTGAATGAAAATACAGATTGCAGATCTTCACGTTTTATCAGTATCTGATTATCCAGACGTTTGGATAATCTCGGCATGAGATCCAGAGGGGTTTCGATAGCTACACCATAGACGCGCGCTTTGAGAATTTTTTCTACATAGCTTGTGAGCATGTGATTCCAGATTTGGTTTATTACGTTGTAAAGACCACTACGTTACCATTGCCCACCATTTATCTCTATAATTGCCCGGATAAATTTAAGCCATTCAATTAAACAAGGATTCGCAATGACTGCTGATGAAATGAAGAAACAGGCGGCGTGGTCTGCTCTGGAATATATTACTACTGACGGTGTGGTGGGGGTCGGTACCGGCTCAACCGTAAACCACTTTATTGATGCGCTGGCCACCATCAAAGGTCGTATTGAAGGCGCCGTTTCCAGCTCCAACGCATCCACCCAGCGGCTGCAGGAATATGGCATCCATGTCTTTGATTTAAACGAAGTCAATGAAGTCGCTGTTTATGTCGATGGTGCTGACGAAGCCAACCCGCAGCTGCAACTCATCAAAGGTGGCGGCGGTGCCCTGACACGGGAAAAGATCATCGCTGCAGTTGCCGATCAGTTTGTCTGTATTGCTGATGCAAGCAAACAGGTCGATGTACTGGGGAAATTCCCGCTTCCAGTCGAAGTGATTCCGATGGCGCGCAGCTACGTGGCACGTGAAATCGTCAAACTGGGCGGTCAGCCGGTGTACCGTGAAGGCGTTATCACCGATAACCAGAATGTGATTCTTGATGTACACGGTCTGGAGATCATGGAGCCCATCAAACTGGAAAAAACATTGAACGATATTGTTGGTGTAGTGACTAATGGTCTGTTTGCAATGCGTCCTGCCGATGTATTGCTGCTAGGCACAGCAAGCGGTACCCAGACCGTTCATGCTAAATAAAAATACGGCAAGCCCGCAGTAATTGCGGGCTTTTACCAGAGCAAAGCTATGTTCAGACCACTCAGTGTCTATATCGGTGCCCGCTATACCCGGGCCAAACGACGTAATCATTTTATTTCATTTATATCCATGACCTCCATGCTGGGGGTGGCGCTGGGGGTAGCGGCATTAATTACCGTGCTCTCGGTGATGAATGGTTTTGAAAAGGAATTACGTGAACGCATCCTCGGCATGACTTCACATGCCTTTGTAACAGGTGCTGATGGCACATTAGCTGATTGGCAAACACTGGAACAATTAATTGATGGCTTTCCGCGCGTGGTAAGTTCCGCCCCTTTTGTCGAGGGACAAGCCATGCTGAACCAGGGAAGCCGGGTCCGCGGCACCCAGATCCGTGGTATCGATCCCGCTTTGGAACCCAAAGTCTCCAGCATTGGTGAGAAGATCATTCAGGGACGTTTTGACGCTTTGCAGCCCGGTCGTTACGGCATTATCCTGGGGAAGGATCTGGCTATCGCCATGGGGGTTGGTACTGGTGACAAAATTACCGTTATTACGCCACACGTCACCCCAACACCTGCTGGCGTGATTCCACGTCTCAAACGGCTGACCGTTGCCGGTATTTTTGAAATTGGCATGTATGAATACGATAGCGCACTGGCCATTATGCATATTGATGATGCAGCCAACCTGTTTCGTATTCCGGGAAAAGTAACAGGATTACGTCTGCAACTGGATGATGTCTATCAGGCACCGCGTATTACCCGGGATCTGTTGCAGGCACTACCAGCGGAATATCGTGCTGCTGACTGGACCTACCAGCACGCCAACTTTTTCCGCGCGCTGAAAACCGAAAAAACCGTCATGTTTGTCATTCTGATGCTGATCGTTGCCGTGGCAGCATTCAATATTGTCTCAACGCTGGTGATGATGGTGACTGACAAACATGCTGATATCGCTATTTTACGAACATTGGGAATGTTGCCTCGAGACATCATGGGCATATTTATGGTGCAAGGCATCATTATCGGCCTGATAGGTACCCTGCTTGGCGTCATCGGTGGCGTCATTCTGGCATTGAACGTTTCCAATATTATTGCCTGGATCGAAACACTGCTGGGTTATCAATTCTTGCCGGCCGAAGTCTATTACATCAGCGATCTGCCCTCAGACTTACATTGGAATGACGTGACAGTTATCGGCATTACTGCCTTTATTCTGTCAATACTCTCAACTATTTATCCTTCCTGGCGTGCAGCACAGGTGAAACCCGCTGAGGCGTTACGCTATGACTGATAACTCCGTGATCCATTGCAATAACCTGGTAAAACGCTACCAGGATGGCAATCTTGAAACACCCGTTCTACAAAACATCAATCTGAATGTGGTCGCTGGAGATCGTATCGCCATAGTCGGCAGCTCAGGTTCCGGTAAAAGTACCTTGCTGCATTTGCTGGGCGGCCTGGATACGCCTACCAGCGGTCAAATAACACTATTAGGTCAGGACATCAGTAAACTCTCCGTCAATGCACTGAGTAAACTACGCAATCAATCATTGGGATTTGTTTACCAGTTTCATCATTTATTGCCGGAATTCAGCGCTGAAGAAAATGTTGCCATGCCGTTGGTTATTGGCGGTACCTCCCCGGCCTTCGCAAAACAGCAAGCAACGGAACTCTTGGAGCAAGTTGGTCTTGGTCATCGTATACATCACAAACCTAGTGAGTTGTCCGGTGGCGAACGCCAGCGAGCAGCCCTCGCCCGTGCATTAATCACCAAACCCGCCTGCTTACTGGCAGACGAACCGACGGGAAATCTCGATCACCATACTGCTGAAGGTATTTTTGAGTTGATTATGCAGTTAAATACAGTGCTGGGGACTGCCTTGGTCATTGTCACGCATGACACCAAGCTGGCGGGGAAAATGGATCAACAGTTAACGTTGATAGATGGAAAGTTACACAACTGAATCAGGCAGAATCATCGTCTTTTTGTTGTCTGGTTTTCTTTTGCCGATGGTAGCGCTTTAACCAGCTGTGTATCACGGCAATACGCCAGATGACGCGTACCAGAATAATGCCGGCAAGCGCCGCCACTACACCACAAACCAGAGAGCCGACATAAAGCGGCTGCCAGATCATACTGATTTCTTGCTGTAGCCACTCCAGACTAAACGCAAAATCATGGGTGCGTAATGGCACATCCAAAATTTTCGCGCCGACTTTGTAAGTAAAAAACCAGATAGGTGGCATAGTAAGCGGGTTTGTCACCCAAACACACGCTACCGCTATCGGTAAATTAACCCGCAGCCAAATTGCAAAAAATGCCGCGACAAGCATTTGTGCCGGCATCGGTATAAATGCAATGAACAGCCCTAATGCTACAGCCAGCGAGACGTTCCTGCGATTGAGATGCCACAACTCCGGCGCCGTCAGACGCTCACCAAAGCGACGTAAATTCGGGTGCTCGCGCATAGCGGCACTATCTGGCATTATTCGTTTCAGGAATTTACGAGGCATGACGTCTCACATTGTTCGATGGTATGCGACTAAATATAGGGATATATGGTTAAACCTGCCATTGCGTTTTTGTCCGGCTGTTTGTTGGTGGCATGGCTACCACAGCTGCCGTCAATATATTGGCTGTTTGCACTGTTTCCGCTGATTTTCATTGCATGGAAGCGAGCATACTGGGCGGCTTTTTTCTGGCTGTTGGCGATATTGTGGGCAGCCGGCCAAGCGTACTCTCGAATAGACAACCAGCTTGATTCTACACTTACCGGGCAGAATATTCTGCTCTCCGGCACCATTATTTCCCTGCCACATCGCAATGAGCAACGTCTGCGCTTTGAGTTTTCGCCAGAAGGCGGCCAGCAGAGGCTACCTGACAAAATCCGTCTGAGTTGGTACTTCCCGCCAGAAGTTGTGCCGCAAGCGGGTGAAAAATGGCAACTACTGCTACGGCTGAAAACGCCACAGGGTATGGCAAACCCCGGCGGATTTGATTACGAAGCCTGGTTATTTCAACAACAAATCGGCGCAACCGGCTACGTTCGTCAATCTGAACATAATAAGAAACTGGAACCTGCAAAAAAAACCTCCATCAATCATTGGCGGGCGCAGCTAACCGCCAGGATGTCGGCCATTCTGCAACACAGTCCACACCTGCCACTGGTACAAGGACTGACTGTTGGTGTTCGTGATGATATGCAGGCTTCGCAATGGGACACTCTGAGACAAACAGGTACCAGTCATCTGCTGGCAATCTCTGGACTGCATATTGGTCTCGCCGCCACCTTGGGATTCTTTGCTACGAAAAAACTCTGGAGACTCCGCAGTCGGCAGCTATTGCGGTTAAGTGATCGACAGGCCGGCGCTATCGGCGGTTTGGCATTGGCCATTTTCTATGCGCTGCTGGCCGGGCTGTCGATTCCCACACAAAGAGCGTTAATCATGATCAGTGTAGTAATGTTAAGTATCTTTATTAAACGGCGGGTTGACGGGCTACAGGTATTGGCACTGAGCCTGATTATAGTGCTGTTGATCGATCCATTTGCGGTTTTGGCGGTTGGTTTTTGGTTATCGTTCGCGGCAGTGGCCTGCATTCTATATGTCGCCCAATACCGACAGCCAGCACCCAAATGGCTGTGGCTGCATATTCACTTCTGGATCGCCATAGGGCTGACGCCGCTATTGCTGCTGTTTTTTCAGGAAACATCTATTACGTCGCCGATTGCCAATCTACTTGCGGTACCAATGGTCAGCTTTTTAATTGTGCCGTTATTGTTATTGGCAATGTTGCTGCTGAGTTTTGATTTGCAGCTGGCTGTCTGGTTACTACACCTGACTGACTGGCTACTGGATCTGCTGTGGCGGTA
>CANRLD010000069.1 GCA_947631375.1 uncultured Methylophaga sp.
CCAGACGGTATGGCAAGTAATACCGCCTTCTGTACCAATAATTTCATAGACACTACGCCGCGCATGTTCAAAACTCATTTCAAACTGGGCAAAGCGTCCATCGCTGTAGCTAAAAATACCGGCCAGACTCAAGTCGGCACCATGTTCGTTCAATTTCGCCAGCGCGGTGACGGTTTCCGGCTCATCCTCAAACCATAGCCGCGCAGTGTCTACTGCATAAGGGCCAATATCCCACATCGCGCCGCCACCATTTTCAATAGAGCGATTCACGCGGTACAGGCGAGCAGGTTTCATCGGAAAAGCAAACCGTGTGCTAACCGTTCTGACATCACCGATCACACCCGAGGCAATAATTTTCTGTACGGCTTCATGTTGCGGATGAAACCGGTACATAAAGCCTTCCATAACCTGCACACCTTTTGCTTTTGCTGCCTGAGTAATGGCATCAATATCTTCCACCCTCAGTGCCAGCGGCTTTTCAACCAGCACATGCTTACCGTTAGCGATGGCTTTTAGCGCCCACATAGCATGTTCCTCATTTGCCATAGGCAAATGGATCACATCAATATCAGGATGCGTCAGTAATGCTTCGGGATCATCCAGAGCCAAAACGGTGTGATCTTCCAAAGCATGCTTTTGCAATACATCGGCCGCCGCCCCTGGCCGACGGCTGGCAACAGCCAATAGACGGGCATTCTTGGCAGCAAGAATAGCTGGAATAAGTTTCTCCGTGACGCGAGCAGCACCCAAGATGCCCCAGTTCAGAATAGATTGATTGGCAGTCATGTTTACTCCATATATTTTATGTAACAATCATCATAACGACTTAGCCTGTTATCTTCCAAATCGTCCCCCTTTCGATCAGCAATGTTTTTATCTCCTGACAGATGCTTTATGCTAATCGCTTCGCTTGATGAAGCGTTTTTATTCTGGAGTAATTATGACGATTGAAGTTGGACAACAGCTACCCGAAGGCAAACTGACTGAATGCGTGGAATTCGATCCGCAAAGCGGTTGCCCTCTGAATCCTGCCCCGATGGATGTTCAGGAAATGGCCAAAGGAAAGACCATCGTCCTGTTTACGGTTCCAGGTGCCTTTACCCCGTTATGCTCTTCTCAGCACTTACCCGGCTTTATCGAACATGCTGATGCGATTAAAGCAGCAGGTGCGGATGAAATCTGGTGTATGGCTGTAAATGATGCATTTGTTATGGCCGCTTGGGGACGTGAACAAAAAGCCAACGGCAAAGTACGCATGCTAGCCGATGGCAGTGCTGAATTCAGCAAGGCGTTAGGATTGGATCGGGATTTGACCAATGGTGGAATGGGGATCCGCTCATTTCGCTCCGCGATGATTGTCAAAGATAGCAAAGTAACGTATCTCGGCGTAGAGGGCTCTGGTGAGTTCGGCAAATCCAAGGCCGAAACCATCCTGGCAGAATTACAAAAAAATTAGCCCTCGCGGATTTGCACGCTACCAGACAGCGCGTAGAAATTACCCTGTCTGGTAGTGTTATTTAGCCTCTAACAGTTTGACGCCACTGGCTGAACCAACAAATACTACTGTAGCCATGTCGGCAAAAATACCATGCTCAACGATCCCTGGCGTTACCGTTAACAACGCATTAATCTGCGCGGCATCCAGATCTTCAAACTGCATGTCCAAAATCAAATTCCCCGCTGCACTGTAAGCCACATTATCACCGGCAGCATTGAGCCGTAGACTGCCTTTAGCGCGTAATTTCGCCAAACAATTCAGTACCAGTTGTGCCGCATTAGGCATAACTTCTATTGGAATGGCGTGTTTCTCACCAATCCGCTCCACCATTTTGCTGTCATCCACCAGCACATAAAATGCTGTAGCATGGCTCGCTAGCAATTTTTCGCAAACCAAATCCTGACCCCGACCTTTTAATAAAAGCATGGAAGTGGTGACCTCATCGGCGCCGTCGACATACATATCCAGATGCGATAGCTGCTCAATAGGAATGACTCTTAACCCTGCTTGCTGTGCCTTGACACGACTGATGACTGAGCTGGCAACAACTTGAATATCCAGTTGCTGTTCACGCTGACGTCGCGCCAGCTCATCAATAAACAGATTGGCAGTAGAGCCGGTTCCCAAACCAATAATCATGCCACTGGTAGCGATTTCCGCCGCCCTGCTGGCAACTTGTTGTTTAGGATTCATTGTCATCTCATCTTGCTGTGTAGTCATTAACAAACTCCTTTAAGGTTTGGCACAATGCTGTTTGAGATTAGCACGGTTGAGCAGACGGCTCATCCACTATGGAGTAAAGAATGACTCAACTTAACAACGTTATCCAGGAAATCGAACGCGTCAGCGGAATCAGCTGTCAGTCAGCCCAAATTTCGTCGGTGGGAGGTGGCTGTATTAATGCCGCGTATCAGTTAAAAACCGCGGAAACGTCTTTTTTTATCAAAACCAATCAACCACACCTTGTTGACATGTTTGTCGCTGAAGCAGAAGGCTTGCAGGAAATGTCGGCGCTTAATGCGGTGCGTGTTCCCGAAGTTATCTGCTATGGCGAGGTACAAGAAGTAAGCTATCTAGTTCTGGAGTACATGTCCCTCGGCAGTTTACGCGGCGCGGCAACAGGCCGCCTCGGAGAGCAACTGGCACAACTGCATCAACCTATACAACCTTACTTTGGCTGGCATAGAAACAATACTATTGGCAGTACACCGCAGATAAATACTCGCGCTTCTGACTGGATAAGCTTCTGGCAACAGCAACGTTTAGGTAAACAGCTTGAGTTTGCTGCGGGGAATGGCTTTAATGGTAGTCTGCAACGCAAAGGCGAAAGGTTACTCGAGCAAATCCCTGAGTTTTTTACTGGTTATCAACCGTCTCCATCGTTATTGCATGGCGATTTATGGGGCGGAAACGCAGCAGCAGATCAGGCGGGAAATCCAGTGATATTTGATCCGGCCAGCTATTACGGTGATGCTGAAGCAGATTTAGCGATGACCGAGTTATTTGGTGGCTTTGGCAATGACTTTCACGCTGGTTATCGCAGTATAAGATCAGTGGATGGCGGTTATCAGACCCGTAAAACGCTTTATAACCTTTACCACATTCTTAATCACCTTAACTTGTTTGGCGGCGGCTATCTCGGTCAAGCCGATGCCATGATGTCACAACTATTGGCCGAATTACGAGGTTAGATATAAAAATGAGTAAAATCAAAGTGTTGTTTGTATGCATGGGCAACATCTGTCGTTCGCCAACTGCTGAAGGTGTGTTTGTGCAACTGCTGAAAGATAAAGGGACGACCGACCGCTTTCAGATTGATTCGGCAGGCACTCACGCCTATCACATCGGCAAACAACCTGACAGCAGATCGCAAGAGACTGCACGACAACGTGGGATTGATCTGTCGTTTATTCGCGCCAGACAATTTAATAACTCTGACTTCGACAACTTTGATCACATTTTAGCCATGGATGAGGACAATCTGACAATTTTAAAAAATGCCTGTCCTCCAGAACATCAACACAAAGTAAAGCTTTTTCTGGAATATGCCCCTCACCTTGGGCGAAGTGATGTACCTGACCCCTACTATGGCGGACAGGATGGTTTTAACCACGTGTTTGATCTTGTCACCGATGCATCAGAAAGCTTTTACAACAGTGTCATTAAATAACGATCGGCAGGCAGGTGAGGTAGTTTCTCAATGCTCCTCGCCTGCGTCACGCCCTAGTCATGAAAAGCGCTTATATTGAATAGGGCCCACTACGCCTTTTATAGCCGTAGAATCAGCGCCTTCGTTTTACAACAAATGGCTTAAAATGGCGTAAACAGTCCCGAAGTATTACAATTGACGATTATTTTTTTGAATTTAAATCAGGGTGAAAATGCGTTACAACACAGATGACTTGCGCATCGTTGGCATTCAGGAAGTTCTGCCACCAGCACATTTACATGAACAGCTACCGATCTCCGATGCAGCATCTGAAACCGTGTTCCATGCACGCACGGCCTGCCAGAATATTTTGCAGCAACGTGATGATCGCCTGATTATCATTATCGGTCCGTGTTCGATTCATGATCCCGACGCCGCACGCGACTACGCCAGCCGCTTACAACCACTCATCGAAGAGCTGCGTGATGACTTGCATATCATTATGCGAGTTTACTTTGAGAAGCCGCGTTCCGTTGTCGGCTGGAAAGGCCTGATTAATGATCCTTACCTCGATGGCAGCTTTAAAATCAACGATGGTTTACACATTGCCAGAAAACTGCTGCGCGACTTAGCAGAAATGAAAGTTCCCGCGGCGACTGAATATCTGGATTTGATCAGCCCGCAATATATTGCCGATCTGGTTTCTTGGGGAGCAATTGGCGCCCGCACCACTGAAAGTCAGGCACACCGGGAGCTGGCGTCAGGTTTATCCTGCCCCGTTGGTTTCAAAAATGCGACCGATGGTAGCTTGCAAATTGCGGTAGATGCATGCTTATCAGCTTCCAAGCCGCACCATTTCATGTCACTGACTAAAAGCGGACGTTCGGCCATCTTTTCAACGACCGGCAACTCCGATTGTCACGTCATTCTGCGTGGTGGTAAAAAACCAAACTACGATACCGCCAGTATTGATGAGGCCGCCGAGGTCATGGGCCGCAGCGGATTGCCAGTGCGTATTATGGTGGATTGCAGTCACGCCAATAGTGGTAAAGATCATATCCAGCAAGAAGCAGTGGGTTACCAGTTAGCGAAGCAAATCGCTGCTGGTGACAGACGGATTATCGGTTTGATGCTGGAAAGCAACTTGGTCGCTGGTCGGCAGAATGTGGAAGCCGACAAAGAACTTGTCTATGGACAAAGTATTACCGATGCCTGTATGGCCTGGGATAACAGTAAACCACTATTACGAGAATTGGCAGCAGCAGTTCGGCAGCGTCGAAATATCTCGCAAGCCTCTTAAAAGCAGACTGATTTCGGGAGGGATGGCAGCAAGCACCCTCCCCATAAACATTCTCCAGCCAGTATTAACTGCGTCGCCTGATACGACATAAAACATCGTATTACGCTATAATGTCCCGTTGTCAATTACATATTTCAAGTCGAAATCAGCGACCAACCCCAAGCTGATTCCCGACAAAAAACAGCAGGTTATGGGATGGCAGACTACGCCCTGATTTTGATAAGCACCATTCTGGTAAATAATATTGTGCTGGTGAAGTTTCTCGGCCTGTGTCCATTCATGGGTGTATCGCGCAAGCTGGAAACAGCGATGGGAATGGCGCTGGCAACAACATTTGTGTTGACCTTATCTTCCATCAGTAGCTATCTGGTGAATGAATACCTGTTATCTCCTCTCGGGCTGGAGTTTTTACGCACCATCAGTTTTATCTTCGTGATTGCCGTTGTGGTGCAATTCACCGAAATGGTCGTACACAAAACCAGTCCTTTACTGTATCAATTGCTTGGCATTTTCCTGCCACTGATTACCACCAACTGCGCTGTATTGGGCATCGCCCTGCTAAACGTACAGGAGCAACACGGTTTTCTTGAATCAGCTTTATATGGATTTGGCGCCGCTATTGGCTTCTCACTGGTTCTGGTCATTTTTGCCTCAATGCGCGAGCGACTTGCCGCTGCAGATGTGCCAGCCCCTTTTCAGGGCGCTGCAATCGGGCTGATTACAGCAGGTTTAATGTCAATGGCTTTTATGGGCTTTGCTGGTCTAGTGAAGGTCTAAACCATGTTAACCGCCATTATTGCCATTACCTTGCTAGCGCTCGTGCTTGGGCTGTTACTCGGATTTGCTTCCATCCACTTTAAAGTTGAAGGCGATCCGATCGTCGAGCAAATTGATAAGGTGCTGCCACAAACCCAATGTGGGCAATGCGGCTTTGCCGGTTGTCGGCCGTATGCAGAAGCTATTGCCAGTGGAGATGCCGAAATTAACCGCTGCCCACCGGGTGGTGAAAAAACCATTCAGGCTCTGGCCGATCTGTTGGATGTTGAGCCCAAACCACTGGATGAAGAATGTGGCGAAAATAAACCCAAAATGCTCGCCGTGATTGACGAAGCGCGTTGTATTGGCTGCACACTATGCATTCAGGCTTGCCCGGTCGATGCTATTTTAGGAGCTGCCAAGCATATGCATACCGTCATTGCTGATGAATGTACTGGTTGCGAGTTATGCGTCGCCCCCTGCCCGGTCGATTGTATTGATATGCTTGAAACTCGGCAAAAACTGCATACCTGGCGCTGGCCGGATCCAACGCAGGACGATCTGCAGCGGAGAATCGCTTCATGACCGGTTCTTTGTGGCAGTTTCCCGGGGGCCTGGTTCTTCCCGGACATAAAAAGCGTTCCACTCAGCGGCCAATACAAAAAATGCCGCTCACCAAATTGTTGGTGCTGCCATTGCAACAGCATATCGGCACAGCTGCGGTACCAATTGTTGAGGTTGGCGACAGTGTTCTGAAAGGCCAATGTATCGCTCGTGCAGAAGGCCATGTTTCCGTTAGCCTGCACGCGCCAAGCTCAGGGATTATCACAGCCATCGAAGAACAGCCTGTCCCGCACCCATCTGGATTGTCTGCACCGTGCATCACGATTGAAACAGATGGCGAGGATCGTTGGATTGAACGTGAACCGATAACGAACTTCCGTGACTGCTCTGCCCATGAATTACGCCAGCGTATTCGTGATGCAGGCATTGTGGGGTTAGGAGGCGCTGGATTCCCCAGCTTTATCAAACTGAATCCTGGCATTCACCATACTGCCGAGATGTTGTTAATCAATGGTGCTGAGTGCGAACCATATATCAGCTGTGACGATATGTTGATGCGCGAGCGAGCAGACGGCATTCTTGACGGTATCGAGATCATGCTATTTGCGCTGCATGCTAAACGCTGCGTTCTGGCGATTGAAGATAATAAACCTGAAGCAATTGCAGCAATGCGTTTAGCACTGTCAAAACGCCCATCTCTGTCACAGATGACAGTCGTCGTTGTGCCAACGCGCTACCCCACTGGCGGTGAAAAGCAGCTGATTCAGATCGTTACTGGCAAACAGGTACCCACCAATAAATTGCCCATTGATATTGGTATTATCTGCCACAATCCAGGCACGGCTTACGCAGTCGGCCGCGCCATTTTGCATGGCGAACCCTTAATTTCACGCGTTGTCACCGTCACGGGAACCCATGTAGCACAACCAGGCAACGTGGAAACCTTGTTTGGCACCCCCATTAAAGACTTATTGGCATTTTGTGAAACACAGCGCCAATCTGGTGAGCCCTTTATTCAAGGTGGCCCTATGATGGGCTATAGCCTGACGGGGGATGAATTACCGGTCACCAAGACAGCCAACTGTATTTTAGTCGGTATTGAAGATGTGGCATCTTCTTCACAGCCTCTGCCGTGTATTCGTTGTGGAGATTGTGCAGCTGCCTGTCCTGCCAGTTTGTTACCACAACAGCTTTACTGGTATTCTCGCTCCAAAGAGTTTGATAAGACGCGGGAATACAATTTGTTCGATTGTATCGAATGTGGCTGTTGTGATTACGTCTGTCCAAGCAAAATCCCACTGGTGTCCTATTTCCGGTTTGCAAAAACCGAGATCATGAATCAAGAACGCGAGCATCAAAAAGCCGATCTTGCCAGAGAACGTCATGAAAGCCGCCTGGCACGGCTAGCTCGCGAGCAACAGGAAAAAGAAGAGCGTCAGCGCCAACGAAAAGCTGCACTGGCTGCATCAAAAGCGGCGCAGGCCAAACAAGATAAAGCAGCTCAAGCCGAACCGAACGACTCCATTGCCGAGGAAAAAGCCTGATGCCGGCTTTCCGACTCACCCCTCCATTTCTGGCTGGCGCCAATCGCGTCACCCTGCAAATGCTGCAGGTACTGATAGCATTAATTCCAGCCATCATTGCTATGACCTGGTATTTTGGCCCTGCTGTACTCATCAATATAGTGTTAGCCATCGTCGTATCAATACTAGCCGAAATGCTGATGCTAATACTGCGCAATAGACCATTACGACCTTTCCTCAGTGATGGTAGCGCACCGGTTACCGGCGTCTTGCTGGCGTTGGCGATCCCGCCCTTGTCACCCTGGTGGATGACCGTAGTTGGGGTCGCTTTTGCAATCGTATTCGTCAAGCATTTATACGGTGGCCTAGGCTATAACCCATTCAATCCGGCGATGGTAGGTTATGTATTGTTGTTGATTTCGTTTCCATTGGAAATGACAACATGGCTGCCCACGCAAGCTCTTGCTGAACACGCCATCGGATGGTCAAGCGCGCTACAACTGATTTTTACTGGCCAATTTAATGGTCTGCCAATCGACACCTTTTCCGGGGCAACCCCATTGGATGCCATGAAAACGCAGATTGGACTACAACAACATCCTGATTTTATCCTCGATCAAGCTTTATTTGGTATGGCGAGCGGTCTTGGCTGGGAATGGATCAATATCTGGATTGCATTAGGCGGCCTTTGGCTTATCCAGAGAAAAGTCATTAGCTGGCATGTCCCTGTTGCGATGCTGTTATCACTACTTGTTATCAGCAGCATTACCACTTTAATTGCGCCGACTATTTCTGGGCCTCCACTATTCCACTTACTTGGCGGCGGCACTATGCTCGGTGCCTTTTTTATCGCAACTGATCCAGTATCTGGTTCCACAACTCTTAAAGGCCGTCTTGTTTTTGGCGCGGGAGTCGGCATTCTGACCTATGTAATCCGTGTCTGGGGTGGCTACCCAGATGGTGTTGCTTTTGCTGTGATACTGATGA
>CANRLD010000070.1 GCA_947631375.1 uncultured Methylophaga sp.
GTTTGTGGTTTTATTTATGATGAAGCCAAAGGTTTACCAGAAGAAGGTATTGCGCCGGGTACGTCATGGGACGATATTCCAGAGGGTTGGGAATGCCCTGAATGCGGTGTCGGCAAGGAAGACTTTGACATGATAGAAATATAGGTTTCTGTAAGCGTTATAATAAACAAAAACGAATAAATCTTATTATCATCTCCATATTGTGCTGACAGAGCTTAGGTTAACGAATTTCCGTAATATCAGTGCGGTTACTGTCTCCCCGGCTCTCGGCATTAATCTGCTTGTCGGCGAAAATGGTTCGGGAAAAACCAGCTTTTTGGAAGCTGTTTACCTGTTGGCGATGGGACGTTCTTTTCGCAGCAGAAACCTCAAACATCTTATCCAGCATGGTTATGAACATTGTCAGGTTTTTGGCCGAATAGATCGGACTATTCCACTGGGCATTCAACTGGGTGGTACAGCGGGAGTACAGATACGCTTAAACAATGCTCCCCTGAAAAAGCTCTCTGAACTTGTCTTGCATTTACCGTTGCAATATATTCCGGCAAATTGCCATCAGTTTTTTGAACAAGGCCCCAAGTTTCGCCGTAAGGTTGTTGATTGGGGCTTGTTTCACGTGGAACATGATTTTTTGTTTCACTGGCAAAACTATAGAAAAGTTTTGCAGCAACGTAATGCAGCGTTGCGCGCCCAAAAGTCAAATAAAGAGGTGAGTCTTTGGGATGGGCAATTGATCAGCTATGGGCTTCGCCTCACCCTATACAGAGAAGCATACCTGCAAGAAGTTTTACAGCTATTCCAGTACTGGTTTACGCAGATTTGTAATGATTATAAATCTGCGAGTTTTGAACTGCGTTACGCACCCGGTTGGCCGAAAAATACCGAGCTTTCGGTAGCGCTACAAAGTAATATTGATCGGGACAGGGTGTTGGGTTACAGCCGAAATGGGCCGCATGCTGCAGACTGGTCTATCAAAATTGATGGTGCTGATCCGCTAGAATTGTTATCCCGCGGCCAGCAAAAACTGTTCTATTTAGCCATTAGTTTTGCCCAGTTATCGCTGCTGACAAAAAAACGACAACAACAAAGTATCCTGCTTATTGATGATATTAGTTCAGAGCTGGACAGCTCACATCAACAACTGGTACTCGCTGCGATCAAAGCTATTGGCATCCAGACATTTATCACAACCACAACGGATGATTTACAAAGTTTACTCAACATACAAGAAAGTGATGCAGTGTTTCACGTGAAACAAGGTGAAGTAGCTAGCAGCCATCAGCCAATGCTGTCAACCAACGACGATACATAGTAGAATGATGATTTAGTTTTGTCCCGCCTAAGCTCGCTATAACGGATATCTATATGACCACTGAAAACAATAGTTACGATTCTTCCAATATTAAAGTATTAAAAGGATTAGACGCTGTCAGAAAGCGGCCGGGAATGTATATTGGCGATACTGATGACGGCACCGGATTACACCACATGGTGTTTGAAGTGCTTGATAATGCAATCGATGAATCACTAGCGGGTCACTGTACAGAAATAAATGTTCGTATACATCCCGATGACTCTGTTTCCGTCGAGGATAATGGTCGCGGTATCCCCGTGGATATTCATGAAGGCGAAGGGGTTTCAGCTGCTGAAGTCATTATGACCGTTTTGCATGCTGGCGGTAAGTTTGACGATAACTCGTATAAAGTTTCAGGCGGTTTGCACGGTGTCGGCGTTTCAGTGGTCAATGCGCTATCAAAAAAACTGACTATGGAAATAAAGCGTAATGGATTTGTTCACAAACAATCATATTCGCATGGTGTTCCAGATGGCCCCCTACAAGCCTTTGAGGCAACCAGCTCCACCGGTACAAAAATCCAGTTCTGGCCAAGCGAACAAACATTCACTCAAATTACCTATGATTACAAAATACTGGCTAAACGCATTCGTGAATTAGCCTTTTTGAACTCGGGTGTCAGAATTGTGTTAACTGATGAGCGAGACGAGAAATCTGAAGTTTTCCATTACGAAGGCGGTATCGAAGCATTTGTTAATCATCTGAACAAGAATAAAGCTTTCGTCCATGACAGTGTAATAAATATAGGTGGCACACGTGATGGTGTTGTCGTTGAGCTGGCAATGCAGTGGAATGATTCATATCAGGAAAATATTTATTGTTTTACTAATAATATTCCACAGCGTGATGGCGGTACGCATTTGGCGGGTTTCAGAGCGGCGCTGACGCGAAGCCTGAATCAGTATATTGAAAGCGAAGGTCTGGCAAAAAAATCAAAGGTCACTACCAGTGGTGATGATGCGCGTGAGGGATTAACCGCGGTATTATCGGTTAAGGTGCCAGATCCAAAGTTCTCTTCACAGACCAAAGATAAACTGGTTTCATCAGAAGTCAGAACGATTGTTGAATCATTGGTCAATGAACATTTCCAGGATTTTCTGATTGAGAACCCTAGTGATGCAAAACTGATTGCCAACAAAATGATCGATGCTGCCAGAGCGCGAGACGCTGCTCGTAAAGCTCGCGAATTAACTCGTCGTAAAGGTGTGCTGGATATCGCTGGATTGCCTGGAAAGTTGGCTGATTGTCAGGAAAGAGATCCTGCACAGTCTGAACTGTTTCTGGTGGAAGGGGACTCCGCGGGAGGAAGTGCCAAGCAGGGGCGTGATAGAAGAACGCAGGCGATTCTGCCGTTAAAAGGGAAAATTCTCAATATTGAGCGGGCACGCTTTGACAAGATGATCGGCTCAGCCGAAGTCGGCACGCTGATTACCGCTTTAGGCTGCGGGATTGGTCGTGATGAATATGATCCCGAAAAATTGCGCTATCACCACATCATTATCATGACGGATGCGGATGTTGACGGTTCACACATACGTACGCTGTTATTAACCTTTTTCTACCGACAAATGCCTGAGTTGATAGAGCGTGGCCATGTATATATTGCGCAACCGCCTCTCTATAAGATCAAAAAGGGCAAGCAAGAGCGCTATGTCAAAGATGATACGGAAATGGAGAACTATTTAACCGAGGTTGCCTTAACCAATGCAGCGCTGTATCCGGCAGAAGGCGCTACAGCGATCGAGGGCAATGCGCTTTCACAACTGGTTAATGAGTATCAGACTATCCGCGCGATTGTCGGTCGACTGGCGAATCACTACTACCCTGCTTTTCTGGATGAGTTAATTTATCAGCCCACTATTCCGGACTTTACCGACAGCGAGGCGATCAAAAACTGGCTCAGCATCGTCGAAACGGGTATGAATAGTCTGATGCCAACGGGCACCTCGCATACCTTGGCGATACAAAAACAGGAAGGGGAGTCGATACCCCGGATAAACATAAGCTTTATGCGACATGGCATCAGTACCGATTATCATATTCCCGGAGAGTTTTTCTCCAGTACGGAATACCAGAGAATGACTTCTTTTTCCAGTAAGATCAATGGTTTGCTTTATGGTGATGCCCGGATTGAACGTGGTGATCGTAGTGCTGTGATCCAAAATTTTTCTCAAGCGGTGAAATGGTTGATGGCAGAAGCAAGGCGCGGCCAGCATGTGCAACGCTACAAAGGATTGGGAGAGATGAATCCGGAACAACTATGGGAAACCACCATGGACAAATCCAGACGCCGTTTACTGCAAGTAAAAATTACCGATGCCATTGCTGCGGATGAGACTTTTAACACCTTGATGGGTGACAACGTTGAGCCGCGACGTGAGTTTATCGAAATGCATGCGTTGCAGGCTTCAAACTTGGACATATAAAATGGCTTAGGGAATTCTTCCCGATAAGTTTAGTCACAAAAAGGCTACCCCGTATATGAGGTGGCCTTTTGTTTATGATAGAGGAGAGAGAAATGGTGACCAGCGACGCCCGTTATAATCAGGGGCAAATAGTTTTACACTGGTTGGTAGCTGCAATGATAATCTGCATGTTGGCTTTAGGCTTGTGGATGGTGGGTCTGCCAAAAGAATCTGAGTTGCCGCCAGGACAGGAAAGCGTGAGAGCCTTCTGGTTTTTATTGCATAAATCGCTTGGCATCACTATCGCAGCGTTTATTGTTTTCCGCGTTATCTGGCGGCTGACTCATGCTGCTCCCCCGCTCCCGGCCAGCGTGCCAGCATGGCAGCGGCAGGTATCGAGCATTGTTCACTTTATACTTTACGGCTTAATGATTGCTATGCCATTAACTGGGTATCTGCAATCAATGTACAGCAAATACGACACCAAGCTCTGGGGGGTGGCATTACCCAGACTAGCTGAGGCCGATGCAGCTGCGAGGGAAACCTTTACTGATCTGCACCAGATATTGGCGTATCTGTTTATTGCGGTGCTGATATTACATGTCGGAGCAGCGATAAAACATCGCATCAGTGGCACAGAAATCACCCGTAGAATGTCTTTATGGAAGTAATGCCCTTCTCTCCTGGCAGTAGCGAAAAAAAGGCCCGTAAGGGCCTTTTTTGTCATTATCGCAGTTGTTTTTCTAGTGAAGTTTGATTTTGGGATGCACACTGCGGCGAAACAGGTGCGACAGCGATAGCATAATCACCCGGAATAGCCCGAATAAGGCAACCTGGTGCATTTTATACAGCGACAGGTACATCAACCGCGCCATCAGGCCTTCAACCTTCATACTGCCCTTACTGAGGTTCCCCATCAGGTTACCTACCGTGCCGTAGCGACCAAGTGAAACCAGAGAACCGTAATCGTGATAGTGGAACTCCGGCAGCTCTTTATCTTTCATCCGATTAACAATGGATTTATAGACCACCGATGCCATCTGGTGTGCCGCCTGGGCTCGTGGAGGAACATTCTGCTCCTGTCCCGGCCATTTGCAGGCACAGCAATCGCCAATGGCATAGATGTCATCATCAAAAGTGGTCTGCAAGGTTTGTTTAACGACCAGCTGGTTCATCCAGTTGGTTTCAAGCCCGTCAATGTCTTTTAAAAATTCAGGCGCCTTGATTCCGGCAGCCCAGACTTTTATCGCCGCCGGAATAGCGCGTCCGCTTTGGGTGTTGATGGTGGTTTCAGTAACTTCAATAACACGCTCGCCGACAAGTACTTCCACGTTCAGTTCAAGTAATTCCTGATTGGCTGCTGTGGAAATATTCTCAGGCAATCCTGGAAGAATACGGTCTGCTGCTTCGATCAGGGTAAGCTTTACATCTTGCGGTTTCACTTCGTCCAGACCATAGGCATTTAAAAGATGAGACACCTCATAAAGCTGCGCACAAAGCTCAACGCCAGTCGCGCCTGCGCCGACAATGGCAATATTTAATTGGCCTTCATCCAGTGGACGTCCCTGGGTATGCGCCCGCAGGTAGGATTCCAGCAGCTGGTGCTGGAAGTCTTCAGCCTGTTTGGTCGTGTCCAGAAACAGGCAGTGATCACGCACGCCTTTGATACCAAAATCATGGCTGACACTGCCAACCGCGATAATCAGGTAGTCATAATCAAAGGTGCGCCGAGGAACAATTTCCACGCCATTGTCGTTATAGGTCGGAGCAACCATGATTTTTTTGTTTTGCCGGTCAAGGCCGTCCATACGGCCCAGGCGAAAACGAAAGCCATTGCACATGGCTTGGCTTAAATACTCAATTTCGTCTTCGTGAGAATCTAGTGTACCCGCAGCAACTTCATGTAACAGCGGCTTCCAGATATGCGTATGGGTACTGTCCACCAGGGTGATTTGAGCTTTCTTTTTCTTACCCAGCTTTTTACCCAGCTTGGTAACTAATTCCAGGCCACCTGCTCCACCGCCGACGACGACTATTTTTGGTACTGCTTCTGACATAGATTTGTGCTCCCATCAATCCGTTGCAAATACGCGGTTAATTTTAACTGATAAGCCGGGGTTGAACCTATCTTATTTTTACTACTGGCGCAGACTCTGGCAATATTCACTGCTTACCTTCAACTGAGATTGACCGAATGCAAGCACGGCCTGAAAAGCCAAAATTGGCGTGGGCAGTCACTGGTTCAGGACATTACTTGGACGAGTGCCTGCAAATTATCCGCGAGTTATCTGATGTAGATTTGTTTTACAGTCGGGCTGGAGAGGAAGTGGTACGCATGTATGGACATGATCCCAAAGCCTTGAATAATGGCGGACATGTTTACCGTGATCGTGCTGCCAGCGCGCCACCTGTCGGATTGTTCTACCGTGGCGATTATCATACGCTGGTCGTCGCGCCAGCAACGTCGAATACGGTTGCCAAGATGGTACTGGGCGTGTCGGATACTCTGGTAACAAATGTCTACGCTCAGGCAGGAAAATGCCGGATCCCCAGTATTGTTCTGGCATGTGATGCGATCCCTGAAGTCGACACCCCTGCCCCGGATCGTATGGTGCGCTTATGGCCAAGAGCGATAGATCTGGCACATACTGAAAAACTGCGCAGCTTTGAAGCAACGACCGTGGTGGAATCAGCCGAAGCATTATATGAAACGCTGAAAAAGCGTCTGGAACACGTTAACGCCAATCATGGCTGATACCATTCTTTTTTTAACCGGCAAGCTGGCCTTACCGAGTGTGGAGAAAGTTCTGCGGGAAATGGCTCCGCTGCCGTTTGAATATCGGATCCATCAGCTGGGTGTCTCGGTTGCGGCGCTGATGACAGATAAAATGATCGCCCGCCGACTGAAAGCTGAGCACTACGCTGGTTGTAAACAGATTGTGGTGCCTGGCCGCTGTCGTGGTGATTTGCAGGCGCTGAGTCAGCTGCTCGGTGTCGAGGTAGTGCGCGGACCTGAAGAAATCAAGGATTTGCCCCTGTTTTACGGTAAAGCGCGTAAAGCCCCCGATCTGACGCGTTATGACGTAAATATTTTTGCTGAAATCGTCGATGCACCGCAGCGCGATATCGCCGGTATTCTGCAGCGAGCTGAATATTACCGACAAGCGGGTGCCGATATTATTGATATCGGTTGTTTGCCGCAGGAAGAATTTCCGTTGCTGGAAGAAGCTATTGCCGCCCTGCATGAAAATAACTTCAAAGTTAGTGTGGACTCACTCTCACCTGATGATTTGAGGCGAGCAGCAATGGCTGGAGCGGACTACTTGCTCAGCTTGACAGAAAAGACGATTGATCTTGCCAAGGAAACTGATGCCATACCAATCCTCGTGCCCGCTGAACCAGGTTGTCTTGCCTCGCTGGAACGGGCGATGGAGGCAATGGATAAAATTGGTAAACCGTGGATTGCTGATCCGATTCTGGACCCGATCCATTTTGGTCTGACCGAGTCGATTGTGCGCTACCATACGTTGCGGCAGAAATACCCCGATGCGCCAATGATGATGGGGGTGGGCAACCTGACCGAACTGACCGATGCTGATACCAGCGGTATCAATGCCTTGCTGTTTGGTATTATTTCTGAGCTGGGCGTGACCAATGTGCTGGCAACAGAAGTCAGTCCGCATGCCCGGCGTGCCATTAAAGAGGCTGATATAGCAAGGCGCATGATGTTTGCGGCGAGGGAAGACAACAGCCTGCCACGCGATTTTACCGGTGACTTGTTAGTAGCGCATGAACGCCGGCCATTTCCCGATAGCCGGGAAGAAATTATCGCGCTGGCGGGAAATATCAAGGATCCGAACTATCGGATTAAAGTAGCCGAACAAGGTATTTTCATGTTTAACCGTGACGGTTTGATACTGGAAACCGATCCGTTTGCCTTTTATCCGCAACTACAGCTCAAGGATGATCCCGGTCATGCTTTTTATCTGGGTGTTGAGCTGGCGCGAGCGCAAATTGCCTGGCAGCTGGGAAAACGCTACACCCAAGACGAAGATTTACAGTGGGGCTGTGCTGTCGAAGTGGAAGAGGAAGATTTGACGCAGCAGAAAGAGCAAGGTCCGACGATGCGGAAAAAAAGAGAACGCGCCTGTGGCACAGCAGATAGCGGGCAGCCAAGAGAGCAGATGAAGAAAGTTGTGCGTGGCGATGAGACTGCCGGAACGGAATAAACCACAGCCAGAAAAACAGCACGGGCAACAGTCCGATTTAATCAACAGAACGGGAGTGCACGAGTGGCACGGCTGAACAGTCGAATTCATGAAGTGGTCGTGACGACGATCGCAGAGAGCGGGCAACCGCATTCGGCACCTATGGGAGTGTCGGAAGTGGGTGGTTACTTTCATGTGAAGCCTTTTCAGCCTTCACAAACATACGACAATCTGAAACGGACAGGTCAATGCACACTTAACTTCACTGACGATGTGCGCATTTTTGCTGGTGCATTGACCGGCCATCGCGATTGGCCAACACGACCCTGTAACAAAATTGATGGCGTCTACCTGACAGCGGCGCTCACGCATATTGAGCTGAAAATCGCGAAAATTGATGATATTCAGCCGCGAGCCTGTTTTTATGGTGAACTGGTCGCAGAAGAAACGCATGCGCCGTTTCGTGGTTTTAACCGGGCGCAGAGTGCCGTCATTGAGGCGGCGATTCTGGCCAGCCGTTTGCAGATGCTGCCTGCGGAGAAAATCCAGCAGGAGCTGGCGTATCTGGCCATTGCCATTGAAAAAACAGCGGGCGAACGAGAGTTGGAGGCCTGGGGCTGGTTAATGGATAAAATTAAACAAGCAGGTATTAACATTGAGTAGTACGAAATGGCTGGCAAGTGTTCAGTCACTGGATGAGGCGCGCTCATTAACCAGTTGTTTACCCGACATCCTAGATATGAAGCAACCGTCGCAAGGTGCCCTGGGTGCTTTA
>CANRLD010000071.1 GCA_947631375.1 uncultured Methylophaga sp.
GCTGCCGTTTCTAACGCAGGTGGTTTGGGCATGATAGGCGTGGGATATGGTGATGCTGACTGGCTGAAAAAAGAGCTGGAGATCATCGGCCAGCAAACCAGCAAACCCTGGGGGATTGGTTTTATCACCTGGTGTTTAACAGAGGAAGTTTTTGATCTCGCCATGCAGTATTCCCCTCACGTGGTTATGTTTTCGTTTGGTGATATTAGTCCGTGGGTCAAGCAGATTAAAAACAAGCACATTCCGATTATCAGCCAGGTTCAAGATCTAAGTGGTGCATTGGATGTATATGCCAAAGGAACCGATTTTATTGTTGCACAGGGCACCGAAGCTGGCGGTCATGGTAAAAGCCACCGCTCCACCCTCTCCCTGGTTCGCGGCATAAAAGTAGCAATACCGGACATACCGATTATCGCTGCAGGCGGTATTGCGGATGGACAAGGTGTTGCTGCCGCAATCAATCTGGGGGCAGCAGGCGTTTCAATGGGTAGCCGTTTTTATGCAACAGTCGAGGCCAATGCAGACGACAGAATGAAAAAACGGCTGGTTGAATGCAGCGGTGATGACACCATACGAACGCATATCTTTGATGTTGTAAGAGAAATTAACTGGCCAAAAGAATATACCGGCAGAGCACTGATCAACGAGTTTGTGGCCAAGTGGCATCATAATGAGCAGGAATTAAGGCAGCTTACAGCTACACAGAAGCCGGTTTATTTTGCTGCTCAGGAAGCATGTGACACTAACGTTGCGGTTGTCTGGGCAGGCGAAGGTATCGATGTTATCTCTGATATTGCTGAGGCCGGCGAAATCGTTCATCGAATAATGACGACAGCGGAAAAAATACTCTCGTAGGTAGTTATTTATTGCTCACCGTCATAACAAACCGGCGATGCCCGCTCCGTGGCGTCACCAAAACTGACTTCTTCAAGTGCTTCGAGAAGATGTTTTTTCAGCGTGGGTAGATGGGATTTTTCAAGATCCGTAACGGCACTGATCAAGGTGACCCTGTTATCTTTCAACTGACTGGCAATCTTATTTAATTGTGGTTGTTGCTTGTCCAGCTCTTGTGAATAACACTTACTGAATTCGGCATAACTTAACGTGCTGTTATGCCATTGTTTGCGAAGCTCAGTGGACGGACATAACTCCTTAATCCAGTCATCATACTCCAGCTCGGATTTCTTGATACCTCTCGGCCATAACCGATCAGCCAACAGTCTGATGCCATCTGATTTTTCGGTTTTATCATAAACACGTTTTAATTTGATTGGGTCGTAATCCGTACTCATGCTTCTTACCCCGTCACAGCTTTATAAGTTTGCAGTAATTTTATTGCATAAAGCTATCAACTGTTCTGCTTCAGTATCGTCCAGACCAGTCGCACATAGCGCCAGTTTTGCGATTGTTTCGCCTTGTGTGGCAAAGTCCTGACCTTTTTTGCTCAATACTATCGATTTCGTCCTGTCGTTATCCGGTACATTCTCCCGCCGAAGAAAACCTGTTGATTCCAATTTTTTCAGAATAGGTGTCAGGGTTGCCTTGCTCAAGCTCACCACTTTGGCAAGCTGCGTAACTGACGCCCCATTGTGCTGCCATAACGCCATCAGGACAACGAACTGCGGATAGGTGAGTTGATGTGGTTTTAATAACTCTCCGTAAGCCTTTGTTATCGCTCCACTCGTTGAATAGAGTGCAAAACAGAGTTGGTCTTTTAATAGTGGTCCCATTCGTATCCTGTTTTAACTAAATACTTGACATGTCACGCTACAGATCTTAATGTTCGCACACATACACTTCGCGCACAAACAAAAGGATAGCAGAGATGAAAAAATATTACTTAACATTGTTAATCACACTGCCACTGCTAGCACCTCTACCGCTTTCTGCCAACGATAAGGTCGCTGAAGACAATTATGTTCCTTCATTAATCACAGAAACACCCTATGAAGGTCGTCAGCTGGCAATTAAGCTGGTACGAAAAACCATTGGTGCAATTCAGACAGAAGCTGCCGCCAAACATCGGGTAAGAGCAAAATACGCTGAAGATCCCCAGCTGTTAATGAATGCAGCGGAATTAGTCGCCATCGAATTTAAAACGATTGCTATTGCCAACGACTATTGGCGCAACTAACGAACCAATCACCCCAGTGTATATAGCCAGCACGCTACATTGGGGTGATTCAAATTAACGGTTCAGCAGGAAAAGCTCAGGACTCCTTCTCCTTAGCCTGTTCGCGTAATTTCCGGTAAACATCGGCTCGCATCATCATCATCGCGCCGACGGGTGCGGTCATAAAAATAAATAAGGTAATCAGCAGTTCATGAATCACTGGTCGACTATTCAAACTACTGAACAACAGCATGGATGCAATCAGAATACTGCCTGCGCCCAGTGTGACAGTAATGGCCGGGCCATGAATTCGTTGGGCAAACGTGGGTAGCCGCAGCAATCCCAAAGCACCCACCACAATCAGCAAGCCACCCAGCAGCAAGAAAAATACGATCAATACGATCAGCCAGTTAGATAAATCAGCCGCGGCATTCATTCTATAATTTCTCCCCTCATCAGAAATTTTGCCAGAGCGATAGTAGAAACAAACCCGGTCAGCGCAATCAACATTGCCAATTCGAAGAACACATCACTGCTAAAGCGCATTCCCAACAACAACGCCAGTAACATGCAACAAATCCAGAACGTATCCAATGCCAGAATACGATCCTGGGCAGTCGGCCCTATCATCAATCTAAGACCACACAACACAATAGCAAGCGTTGTCGCTGCCTTGGCAGCATATAAGGCTATATCAAGTACGCCCAGCATCAGCAGCCCCTTCAAAAACATCCATCAATGGTTTTTCATAACGTGTTTTAATGGTATTGATCCACCATGCTTCATCATGCAAATCAAATACATGCAGATATAACTCATGCTTTTCCGGCGTCACTTCCACCCAAACCGTCCCCGGCGTGCAGTTAATTAAACACGACAGCATGGCCAGACCATATGGATCATGCATATCCAGTGGAATATAAATAAACTGAGAGTTTACTTTCTCACGCTGCCTGAACAGAATAATCATTGAGACATTAAAGCAAGAACGACTGATCTCCACCAACGCCCAGGTCAGTAATCGCATCAGGGCAACTGGATTTCTAAGCCGAAGCTTATGTGGCATCAGTGACTGGGTCAGTAACGGCACCGCGATACTGATGATACCGCCGAGCAGAAAATGTGCCGGCGCCAATGTCTGATTAAGTAATAACCAGATGCACAACAGCAGCAAGGACAAACCCGGTCTTGGCAAAATTGCAGACATCTTACTTGCCTCCTGAAGAGGAAGGTGAAGCGACGGCTCCTCTGTTTAAAACTTGCTCAATATAGTTATCGCCTGAAGATAAATCATCGCCAATGCGATCCATATAACTACGAACCGGCCCCGCCGCGATGGTCATCATCACACACAACAACAACAACGAAAATATGGCAAGCGCTTCAGTCAAATGTAATTTAAGCGTTGCCCCATGTCCTGTTGCCCAGAAAATCCGCACCCCCAGCCGCATCAGAGCAATGATGGCAAATAATCCAGAAGTAAATAGCGCTGCAATAAACAGCCAGTCATTGAGTGATGGCCCAATATCACCTGACAGCATCAATAGCGTTGCAACAATGCCAAACTTGGCGATAAACCCGGATAACGGCGGCATTCCAGACATCACTACCGCGCAAAAAGCAAAGCTTAGCCCCAGAAAAACCATTGCGCCCGGAATGATCACACCGGTATTGCCTTTCGCACCAATATCACTGGCAAACGCTTCCATGGTGATCGCCAGCATCTGGGCAGCCGGCGAATACACCCGCTCCATCAGCTCGATCAACATGACGAATGCCGTTACTGCCAATGTGGAGCTGAAAAGATAAAACATCGCCGCGCCTGTCAATTCAGCCTGATTCAATCCCAGCAGTGTCAGCATGATTCCTGATGACAAAACGGCACTGTAGCTGGCCAGTCTTCTGACATCCTGACTGGCCAATAATCCCAAGCTGCCGTAGCCGACCGTGATCATCCCGCCCCAGAATAATAATTGACTGCCGAAACCGGTAGAGCTACTGGCATCCGAGGCAAACACCAGCATCCACAAGCGATAGAGCACATAAACACCGACTTTGGTGACCAGTACCAGCATGGCAGTAATCGGCGGAGCCGCTGCGCCATACGTTACCGGCAACCAGAAGCCTAATGGCCATATCGCACTTTTGGTCAGAAAAACAATGGCTAATAATGCAGCGCCCGTTTCAAACATTGTCCGCTGCGTTGGCTGAAGCTCACCAATACTACGTGCCAGATCAGCCAGATTCAGCGTTCCTGTTGCCGCATAAATAAGCGCGATACCAATCAGGAAAAAGAATGAAGCAACCAGATTAAGCACAATATATTGCATGCTTGCACTGACTCGCGCCTTGTTCTTTCCATGCAATAACAAGCCATAGGATGCCGCCAGCATCACTTCAAAAAAGACAAATAGATTGAACAAGTCACCGGTAATTAATGCACCGTTTATCCCCATCAGCAAAAACTGGAACAAGGAATGGAAATGCACCTCAAGTCGAGACCAGCGCGTATAGGCAAATGACAGAGAAGCGCCCGCCACCAGATTGATCAGTAGCAACATCATTACGGCGAAGCGATCAATAACCAGCGTAATACCAAAAGGTGCAATCCAGTTGGCTGCCAGATAAACGCCGGTATCACCATTAAAATGCCCATTACCGATTAGTCGTATAAAACCAATCGTCACCAGCAATGTTGCCAAAATACCTGCCGCGTTCAGCCAAAGTTTCAATTCATGGCGACGTTCGTCGACAAAAATCAGCAAAACACCTGTCAATAACGGTAAGAGAATCGGCAGTGCGATCAGGTGATCAAACCAAAACATCAGTACACTTCTCTTTCTTTACCATCAACATGATCGGTCCCGGTCAAACCGCGTGAAGCAAGTAAAACAACCAGATAAAGCGCAGTGGTAGCAAAGCCGATGACAATCGCCGTCAACACCAGTGCCTGCGGCAGTGGATCAGCGTACAGCGTCGGATCTATTGGCCCCGGCTCAATCGTCAATGCCGGTTTGTCCACCCACAGTCTGCCACTGATAAAAATAAACAGGTTGACCGCATAAGACATCAACATCAGTCCCATGATCACCTGAAAACTTCGAGGACGGAGAACCAGCCAGATCCCCGCTGCAAACAAAATCCCGATAGCTATAGCGAGAACCAGTTCCATCAATTAATCTCCCGATCAGAACGATGATGGTGAGTGTAGCCATCCGCCACATCGACACTATAACGATGTCCCCGGATTGACTGATGCGCCAGCGATATCAATATCAACATCGTGGTACCCAATACCGTTGCCATCACCCCCAGATCAAACAAGAAGGCAGATGGCAGGTGAATTTCACCCAGTACGGGTAAAGTCATGTGCGCTGTATGTGTGGTAAGAAACGGATAACCAAAGAGCCAGGCTCCTGCACCAGTAACAACCACCAGCAACAAACCGAGAGCAATCCAAAGATGTGGTTTCATCCGCAGATGACTCTCAACCCACAAAGTACCTGCCAGCATGTATTGCACAATAAAGGCCACAGCAAGTACTAATCCAGCGATAAAGCCACCACCAGGCATATTGTGGCCACGTACAAAGAGGTACAGCGCCACAACCATGGTTATTGGTAATAACAGTCGCAAATAAATGCCGGGCACCAGAAGATAACCGCTATTCGCCTGTTCAGCTGGTGTCTGTCTGTTCGCCGGGTCGAAATCACAACTTTGCTGGCGAGGTAACACTGCACTTTCCGCTGCCGGCCGGAAACGGCGCAATAACGCATAAACGGTTAATGCCACGATACTCAGTACGGTTATTTCGCCCATCGTGTCAAAACTTCGGAAATCTACCAGCAGAACGTTGACCACATTGGTTCCACCACCTTCCGATAAAGAGCGCGTCAGGAAGAAGTCGCTTATGCTGTTAACCGCGGGAGTCATCATGATGAAATAGCTCACAGCAGCCATCAGACTGCCACCAATAACAGCCATGATAAAGTCACGGCTTCGACGTACCCGTGCTGCGCGCGCTTCAACCCTGGCCGCTTGTATACTGATGATGCGCGGTGGTAACCAGCGCAGCCCCAGTAGCAGCAAGACAACCGTAACGGTTTCCACCATCAACTGTGTCAGTGCCAAATCGGGAGCAGAAAGCCAAAGGAAAGTAACGCTGGTAACAATGCCTGTTCCCCCAACTAGGATCAGTGCTGCCAGACGATGAAACTTGGCCATCCAGGCAGCAGCAATCGCACTGCCAGCACCGACGATCCATATCAGCGCAAACCAGGGATCAAAAGTCGTATGAAGAACCGTTTGCGGCCATAACTGAGCCAGATTCCACAATAACAACATCGCTAGTAAGCCACTGCAGAACAACAGAAAGAGCTGAGGCTGTAGCCGCCGGGTGGTAAACAAACGTTCTATTCGGCCAGCGAGGTAGGTCAACCGTAGTTGCGACCATTCAAACATTTCCTTGCCATTAAGATGATGGATAATCGGCACTCGACTTACCTGCCGCAGATTGCCATATCGCCACAACATCCAAAACAACAGGATGCCACCAAATAACGCCACCATACTCATAATTAGCGGCAGGCTGATGCCATGCCAGACAGTCAGACTATAGACCGGTGTTTGGTCTGTCAGCACCGCCCTGACAGCCAAGTCCAGTATCATCCCGACGCTATAAGCGGGGATAATGCCAACGACCAGACAGCAAATCACCAGAAACTCCACCGGCAGCCGCATCCAGCGCGGTGCCTCGTGGGGTTGTTTCGGCAAGTCTTCGGCTAACGGGCCGAAAAACACCTGAATAAAACGCAATGAATAAACAACACCGAAAATCCCCATTGCCAGCGCCGCCGCAGCCATCCACCAGTTGGAACTATCGCCAACCGTCAGTGCTTCGGCAAAAAACATTTCCTTGGAAATAAACCCATTGAGCAGTGGTACACCAGCCATCGCAGCACTGGCTACAATTGCCAGTGTGGCGGTATGCGGCATCACTCGATACAACCCTCTGAGTTTACGCATATCCCGAGTGCCTGACTCATGGTCAATGATGCCCACGGCCATAAACAGAGAGGCTTTAAACGTGGCATGGTTAATCGTATGAAAGATGGCAGCAACCATTGCCAGCGGAGTGCCGATCCCCAGCAGCAGGACGATTAACCCCAAATGACTAATCGTTGAGTACGCCAACAATCCCTTCATGTCATCCTGAAAAATAGCGGCAAATGCGCCAATCAACAATGTGCAGACGCCTGCGCTGCCAATTAACCAGCGCCACTCATCCGTCCCTGAAAGGATTGGCCATAACAACATCAACAAAAAGACACCAGCCTTTACCATGGTGGCCGAATGCAGATATGCCGAAACCGGCGTCGGTGCCGCCATGGCATGCGGTAGCCAGAAGTGAAATGGAAACTGTGCGCTTTTAGTCAATGCGCCCAGCGCGATCAGCAGCAACACCGGGAAATACCAGCTGTGCTCACGCAAGGTATCACCCGAGGCCAAGACCACATCAACGTCAAAGCTGCCAACCACATGTCCCAGCGCCAACACGCCCATCAACAGACATAGTCCACCCGTAGCAGTAACCGTTAGCGCCATTCGAGCGCCACGTCGAGCATCAGCACGATGATGCCAGTAACCAATCAGCAGAAAAGAGGCGAGACTGGTCAGCTCCCAGAAAATAACCAGTTGAACCAGATTACCTGACAGCACCACCCCTTGCATTGCTCCCATAAAGGCCAGCAGGAAAGAGAAAAAACGTGGTACAGGATCCTTGGGCGACATGTAATAGTGGGCATAAAGCACCACCAGCAGACACATAACCTGAATCAACAGGGTAAACAGCCAGCTAAGTCCATCCATGCGTAGCAGAAAATTCAATCCGTAGTCCGGCATCCATGCCAGTTCATAGCGTAAAACACCTTGCTCGCTTACGGCAGCAAAATGTCCGAGAGTCAACAACACACCACACAGCGCTATAGCCGCAGATAACCAGGACTCACGGTTACGGGCATAGGCAGGCATGCAGCCAGCAACAATGCTCCCAATAAAAGGTAACAATATGAACAGTAACAACGACATGTTTGATATCCGATCAGTCGGGCAAATTTGATGCTAAAACTCTGGGCTGGCCGCGGCAAGAAAGCCTGCACGTTACCCGGAGCTTACAACGCAATCGCTAAAAATTTATTTCTTTGGAAAGCAAAATCCAGACCAGTAAAATACCAGAAAGCCCGGATAACGCGCTACCCGTATCAATAAATATTTAAAGTTTGCCCGTCAGAAAGTGACAGCTACAGGGCTAAAATCCGTTAGGAAGTCTGCTATAGTGTGGCGACACTTGTCCACTATTTTCAAGGAGATAGCCTGCTTTTGTGTATCAACTCAACACGCTGCCCATGATGCTGAGCTGCAGTGCTGTTTACAGCGGTTGTTCCAACCGTTTAAAGAAAAATATATACAAAAAAAGCCCCAACAGCAGGCTGACAC
>CANRLD010000072.1 GCA_947631375.1 uncultured Methylophaga sp.
CATCCTGACCAACTCAGCGGCATAAGTGAGATTGGGATCAGGATGGCTATCAGCAAAGTCAGGCTGTGGAATACCATTAATTACCGTGCCCGCTTCTGCGCCTAGTATTTTTTCGAAGATTTCAGTGGCATAAGGGCCGGTGATCGCATGCATTGCGTCAAAGCGCATCCGGAAACGGCCATTACATAATAAAGCGCGAATAGCCGGAAAATTAAATGTTTCAGCCATCAACTCGGCATAATCCTTTACCGGATCTATGATGTCGATTTGCATATTCTGCAATGATTGACGGCCAATTTCTGCCAGGCAAATATCTGCGCAATCGAGGATCTGGTAGCCGGTGATAGCTTGGCTACGTTGAAAAATAGCCTCAGTGATCGTTTCTGGCGCCGGGCCGCCATTGCTGACGTTGAACTTAATACCAAAGTCACCATTTTCCCCTGCGGGATTATGACTGGCAGAAAGAATTATGCCGCCAAAGGCTCGATACTTTCGGATGATGCAAGACGCGGCTGGTGTTGAAAGCAGGCCGTGCTGTCCGATAATCAATCGTTGGAAGCCGTTGGCAGCAGCCATCTTGACGATAGTCTGGATCGCTGTTTTATTGTAGAAGCGGCCATCACCACCTATTACCAATGTTTGCGCGGTGGTGTCGCCAAGCGCATCAAACGTTGCCTGAACAAAATTTTCCAGATAGTGCGGTTGTTGAAAACGCTGAACCCGTTTGCGTAATCCTGAAGTGCCTGGCCGTTGATCGTCAAATGGCTGGCTTGTCACATTAATGATCGTCATCGTTTATCCTGAAAGGTGCAAACGTGGTAGCTGAAACAGCGCGCTCAGCTTTGCACGGTGGTTGTGTGTCACTATACTGGCAACATGTTACAGCCTCAACATTTCACTCATGCCACGCTGATGCGAATTGCCAGTTATGCTTCGGTGATAACGGCATTAGTGTTGATTACCGCCAAACTGATTGCCTGGTTTCTGTCTGATTCCATCAGTATCCTGGCGAGTTTAATTGATTCGAGCCTGGATTTTCTGGCTTCGCTGGTCAATTTGCTGGCCATTCGTCATGCATTGCAGCCGGCGGATAAAGAACACCGTTTCGGTCACGGCAAAGCTGAACCATTGGCTGCGGTAGGGCAATCGATGTTTATTGCCGGTTCTGCTGTTATGTTGTTGCTTCAGGCGAGCGCTCGTCTGGCCGATCCACAGCCGCTGAGTGCTGGAGTCGATATCGGCATTATGGTTATGGCAATGTCTATTGTTATTACGATAGGCCTGTTGCTGTTGCAGCGTTATGTGATTCGACGAACTGCTTCTGCCGCGATTCGGGCGGACGCATTGCATTATCAGTCAGATCTGCTGGTTAATATCAGTGTTATCGTCGCCTTGCTGCTCAGCCAATCCGGTTTTGTCTGGTTTGATCCGTTAATTGCCATATTGATAGCGCTCTATGTGTTATTTAGCGCATGGCAGATCCTTCGTGATGCCATTGATCTACTGATGGATCATGAAATTGCTGACTCCGACAGACAACGCATCAGAGATGTGGTTATGCAACATGCACAGGCAAGAGGGTTACACGATTTAAGAACCCGAAAGTCAGGCATGACGGTGTTTATTCAGTTTCATCTGGAACTGGAACCAACATTAAGCCTGCAGCAAGCTCATCAGATCAGCAGAGAAATTAATCAGCAGGTATTGTCGTTGTTTGACGATGCTGAAGTGCTGATTCATCAAGAGCCGGTAAATAAATTATCACAGCAGCAAAGCACTTTTTGAAGTCGTATAATAGCGGCAATATAAATGAAGGAGTGCTAGTCGGTTGCTTGAAAAAATTTCTATTGAGATGGCCAGTGCGATAGCGGTAGTTTTATTGTTGTTTATCTGGCTCCTCTATCGGCGCTATGTTCGTAAAAATCATTCCCAACGGCAGATTGAGCAAGTATTAAAGTCACACAGACTGGATGAAATGAAAAACGTCATCCTACCGGATGGTGTGGATGGCTTGATCGAGGTGGACAGGCTTGTATTGTTGGAACAAGGGATTCTGATTTTGCGTGATTATCCGATTAATGGACATTTGTTTGGCGCTGAAAGCATTGAGCAATGGACACAAATTGTTGATGGTCGCAGCTATAAGTTTTCTAATCCGTTACATCATCTTGAAAATACGCGTCACGCTATTCGGGCATTAATCCCCAAAATGCCGGTTTTTTGTCACGTTGTATTTACAGCTGAGGGCGATTTTCCAAAGGGAAAACCAGCCGCTGTTTCCGTGATAGAAACCTTTGAACAAGATCTGCAAAGATTACTTAATGGGCCCAAACTACCCGAAAGTTTTCGCAAACAAATGTGGGATTCTCTTAAACAGAACGCACGAATTGATGCGCAATCCTTAATCAGGAAATAAATGTGATTATAGCTCGAAAACCATTAGTGGTTGCCATTTCATCACGGGCTTTGTTTGACCTGGATGAAAGCCATCGTATTTATGAAGAGCAGGGCACCGAAGCCTATTGCCAGTTCCAGATTGAAAACGAAGATGTACCGCTGTCTCCTGGCGGAGCATTCAATCTGGTTAAAAAGCTACTGGCATTAAATGATAGTAATCCGAACACGCCGCAGGTTGAGATTATCTTGCTGTCGCGAAACAGTGCTGACACAGGTCTTCGGGTGTTTAACTCGATTCAACATCATAAGCTGGGCATTATTCGTGCTGTTTTCACGTCGGGTAGTAGCCCTTATCGCTATGTTGCGCCGTTTAGCGCCAATTTGTTTTTATCGACCAGCCCGGAAGACGTGCGTATGGCACTGGAAGCGGGTATTGCCGCTGCCACTATCTTGCCGTCCAATGTGGGTAATAATGTTGATTCAGAGCAACTGCGCATCGCCTTTGATGGTGATGCTGTTTTATTTTCGGATGAATCTGAACGCATATATAAAGAACGTGGCCTGGAAGCATTTACTAAAAATGAACAGCAAACAGCTCGTGAGCCATTATCTGGTGGGCCCTTTAAAGACTTTTTAATGGCATTAAACCAGATACAGACAGAATACCCGGAAAATCGCTCACCGATTCGAACCGCTCTGGTCACAGCAAGATCAGCACCAGCCCACGAACGGGTTATCCGCACTCTGCGAGAGTGGGGGATTCGTATTGATGAGGCTATCTTTCTTGGCGGTATGGAGAAAGGTCCTTTTCTAAAATCATTTGGTGCCGATATCTTTTTTGATGACCAGGAGCAGCATTGTATGTCTGCTCGTGATCATGTTGCTACTGGCCATGTACCGCATGGTGTTGCCAATAACATAATAATTAAGGCCAGTGATGAATAAGCGGTCCAGGGAAACGAGTGACTTGTTGCAAGCAGGGAAGTCGTCAGAAAATACCCGCATTTTTTGCTAAAACAAGACTGGTTTTGGTCAGTTTATCTAGCTATAATAGCCGACCTAAATTAGGTATGCATGTATATCTGAACAAATTGCGAGAGTGGCGGAATTGGTAGACGCGCTGGATTTAGGTTCCAGTGGGGTAACCTGTGAGAGTTCGAGTCTCTCCTCTCGTACCATAATAATAATTGTCGGTGCCCAGACGCCAACAATGCGCTTAATCCCCGTGCTTGAGGTTAAAGAATGCAAGTAACTGTAGAAAATGTCAGCGAACTCGGTCGCAAGATGACCATCACTGTGGAAAATGCGAATATTGAGCAAGCGGTTGAACAACGTTTGGCGTCTATCCGTCCTTCTGTTCGAATGGCTGGTTTCCGGCCGGGCAAAGTGCCAATGAAAATGTTGGCCAGAACACATGGTCCTGCTGCGCGTCGTGAAGTCATTGATCAGCTGGTTCAGGACAGCATGCGTGAAGCATTTACCCAGGAAAATGTAAATCCGGCGAGCCCGCCGCATATTGACAGCATGAAAGAAGAAGATGCTGCATTAATCTATACCTTGAACTACGAGATTTTCCCTGAACTGGAGACAGTTAAGCTGGATGGCATCACGCTGGAAAAAACGGTTGCTGAGGTGACCGATGAAGATGTCGACAAGATGCTTGATACCCTGCGCGAACAACGTATGACGTGGGAACCATTAAAACGTGCTGCAAAAGAAGAAGATGGTGTAACCATTGATTTTGTTGGCACGATTGATGGTGAAGAGTTTCAGGGAGGCAAAGGACAGGATGTGATGGTTGTTATCGGTAACAACAGCATGCTTCCTGAGTTTGAGCAGCAATTAGTCGGCGTGAAAGCCGGTCAAGAATTGACCGTTACCATGACCTTCCCGGACGATTATCGTGCAGAACATTTGCGCGGCAAGAAGGCTGACTTTGCTGTTGTAGTGAAACAGGTCGCCAAGAAAAAACTGCCAAAACTTGACGCGGCTTTTGCCGAGTTGTGTGGTGTAGAAGGTGGTTTGGCTGCACTGAAAAAAGAAGTACGCGCCAATATGGAACGTGAACTTGCCGGTGCGCTGAAAAATGTGAATAAGCGCCGTGCGATGGACAGTGTAGCGACAAATAACGACATTGCCCTGCCGACAGCGCCCATTGAGCGTGAAGCTCATCATCTGATGGAACAAGCAAAAAATAATCTACGGAATCAAGGCGTTAAGGTTGAAGGATTACCCTTTGAAATCAGCAGCTTTAAAGACAATGCTGAAAAACGTGTTAAGCTGAGTCTGTTGATTGGTAAAATCATTTCTGATAACAAGATTGAGCCAGAGGAAAAGCGCGTTCGTGAGGCGATCGATGCTATCGCAGCCAGCTATGAAGATCCTGAAGATGTTGTTAACTACTACATGACGAATCAGGACAAGCTGGCAGAAATACAGATGATGGTGGTTGAAGATACCGTTGTAGAATGGATCTACGATCATGTTACAGTTGAAGAAAAAGCGTCATCATTTTCTGAAGTGATGAATTCTGTAGCTTAAAGCACTCGTTTTTTTACAAAAACAGCCCGTGCTCAAACTTTTGGCCACGGGTTATTTTTTATAGAATGCAAACAGGATCCCTATGAGCACTATATTTTCAGAGCACCTTAACACTGTTCAAAACGCACTGGTTCCAATAGTTGTTGAGCAAACTTCTCGCGGTGAACGTTCATATGATATTTACTCCCGCCTGCTGAAAGAGCGCATTATTTTTTTAGTCGGACAGGTCGAAGATCATATGGCTAATCTGATTGTCGCCCAGATGTTGTTTCTGGAGTCGGAAAATCCGGATAAAGATATTCATCTCTATATTAATTCACCCGGTGGTTCGGTGACGGCTGGACTCGCTATCTACGACACCATGCAGTTTATCAAACCGCAGGTGAGCACATTATGTATCGGTCAGGCTGCCAGTATGGGTGCGTTATTACTCACGGCCGGCACAGAAGGTAAACGCTTCGCCTTGCCAAACTCGCGGATTATGGTGCACCAGCCGTTAGGTGGTTTTCAGGGACAAGCCTCTGATATTGATATTCACGCCAAAGAAATTCTTAATATCCGTGACCGATTGAATGGAATTATGGCGAAACATACTGGTCAAGATATTGCGACTATTGAGCGCGATACCGATCGTGATAACTTCATGAATGGTGAACAAGCAGCAGAATATGGTTTAATTGATTCTGTAATGAGCAGCAGGCCTGCAGAAGCTGCCAAATGATTTCAAGAAGGTAGGAAAGTAGAGCGATGAGCGACGATAAAAAGAACGACGACAAATTACTTTACTGTTCATTCTGCGGTAAAAGTCAGCATGAAGTAAAAAAACTGATTGCTGGTCCTTCCGTATTTGTCTGTGATGAATGTGTTGAGCTTTGTAACGACATTATTCGTGAAGAGCTGCAGGAAAAAGCGGATGACAAAACACAGTCAAAGCTGCCATCGCCTCATGAAATTGATGCAACCCTGAACAACTACGTCATTGGCCAGGCAAAAGCAAAGCGTGTTTTATCGGTAGCTGTTTACAATCACTACAAGCGACTTCGTCATGGTCAGAAAAATGATGATGTCGAATTATCTAAAAGTAATATTTTGCTGATTGGCCCTACCGGCAGCGGTAAAACATTATTAGCTGAAACCCTTGCTCGCCAGTTGAATGTGCCTTTTACCATGGCTGATGCGACGACCTTAACCGAAGCTGGTTATGTGGGTGAAGATGTGGAAAACATCATTCAGAAACTGCTGCAAAAATGCGATTACGATGTGGAAAAAGCCGAAACCGGTATTGTTTACATCGATGAGATTGACAAGATATCCAAGAAGTCTGACAACCCATCAATTACTCGTGATGTTTCTGGTGAAGGGGTGCAGCAAGCATTATTGAAGTTGATCGAGGGTACTATCGCTTCGGTTCCACCGCAAGGCGGCAGAAAGCATCCGCAGCAAGAGTTTCTGCAAGTTGATACCAGCAAAATCCTGTTTATTTGTGGCGGCGCATTTGCTGGCCTGGATAAGGTTATTCGTAACCGTACCCATAAAGGTGGTATTGGTTTTTCAGCTGAGGTAAAAAGCTCTGAAGACAATGCACCAGCCAGCGAAGCCTTGCGTGTTGTTGAGCCTGAGGACTTGATTCAATATGGCTTAATTCCCGAGTTTGTGGGTCGATTGCCGGTAGTCGCTACGCTCGAAGAGTTGGACGAAGCTGCGTTAGTGCAAATCCTGACAGAACCCAAGAATGCGCTGACGAAACAGTATCAAAAACTGTTTGAACTGGAAAATTGTGAACTTGAATTTAGGGCAGATGCATTACGAGCTATTGCACGTAAAGCGATGGAGCGTAAAACCGGTGCCCGGGGCCTACGCTCAATTATTGAAAATGTCTTGCTGGATACCATGTTTGATCTGCCTTCGTTAGATAATGTAGTCAAAGTTGTCGTAGATGAAAGCGTTATCAATGGTGAAAACGCGCCTATTTTAATTTACGAAGATCACCCTGCCGATCTTGCTTCAGGCGACAACTAAACATCACCTAATCGTTCTTTAAAGACTTCAGCTAATCAAAGTGTTCAGATATATTCTGAACGCTTGATTTCTTTTAACACGTCCCCATATTGTTTTCACGTACACGATAACCGTGTCAGTTGACTCCCTTAAAGAGGTCTGCATTGATGGAAAAAGAGTTCGAAGCTGCATTATCTGATGACAATAGCTTGCAAAAAGTGCCGGTATTGCCATTGCGTGATGTTGTCGTTTATCCACACATGGTGATTCCTTTATTTGTTGGACGTGAAAAATCCATCAAAGCGCTGGAATACGCGACAGATGAAAATAAGCAAATCTTATTGGTCGCTCAGAAAGACTCAGGTGAAGACTCGCCTGCTCCAGAGAATCTTTATGAAACCGGTACCCTGGCGAATATTCTGCAGTTATTAAAGTTACCGGATGGCACCGTCAAAGTTCTGGTTGAAGGCACCAAGCGTGCAAAAGTTGCGTTGTATGATGACAACAGCAATGTTTTTTGCGAAGCGGAAGTGGCCAGCTTTATTGATGAGCAACCTGAGCAGCGTGAAGCGGATGTGCTGATTCGCACTTTGCTGGGGCAGTTTGAGCAATATGTCAAACTCAATAAAAAGATTCCGCCGGAAGTTATCGCCTCATTATCAAGTATTGATGATTTAGCGCGCATGGCAGATACCGTTGCTGCACATATGACCTTAAAGCTGGAAGACAAGCAGTTACTGCTTGAAATGACCGATGTTAAGGATCGTATCGAAAAGTTGATGGCATTTCTTGAGGCGGAGATCGATATTCAGCAAATCGAAAAGCGTATCCGTAGCCGTGTTAAAAAACAGATGGAAAAAAGCCAGCGCGAATATTATCTCAATGAGCAGTTAAAAGCGGTACAAAAAGAGCTTGGCGAGCTGGATGACGGTGGCAATGAAGTCGAGGAGCTCGCGGAAAAGATTGCCGCTGCTGGTATGAGCACTGAAGCACGTGAAAAAGCCGAGTCTGAACTCAAAAAGTTAAAAATGATGTCGCCAATGTCGGCTGAAGCCACGGTAGTCCGTAACTATATTGAATATTTGCTGGATGTTCCATGGAAGAAGCGTTCGCGTGTCACGCTCGATCTCAGCCATGCGCAATCTGTTCTGGATGAAGATCACTATGGTCTGGAAAAAGTGAAAGAGCGGATTATTGAGTATCTTGCGGTACAAAAACGTGTCAAAAAACTGAAAGGTCCCATTCTCTGCCTGGTCGGGCCGCCTGGTGTCGGTAAGACCTCCATTGCGCAATCCATTGCACGGGCAACAAATCGGAAGTTCAGCCGTATGGCATTAGGTGGTGTACGTGACGAAGCCGAAATTCGTGGTCATCGTCGTACCTATATTGGCTCAATGCCGGGTAAGGTTATTCAAAATATTTCGAAAACAGGCGTTCGTAACCCACTGTTTTTGCTGGATGAAATCGATAAAATGGCTCAGGACTTCCGTGGCGATCCTGCCTCGGCCTTACTGGAGGTGCTGGACCCGGAGCAGAATTCGACTTTTGCCGATCATTACCTTGAAGTTGAATATGACTTATCCGATGTGATGTTCGTTTGCACAGCGAATACATTAAATATTCCTGATGCACTGCGGGATCGGATGGAAATTATTCG
>CANRLD010000073.1 GCA_947631375.1 uncultured Methylophaga sp.
ACATTGACATCCCCGCCACATCATCTAAAAACGCGGCAGTATCGCTTTTATAAGCGCGCTGCGAACTAATTGTGTTTTCGCTTATTTTGCTACTGTCGACGGTGGGCAGGGAGGTTGCGGTGACGGTTACTCTGTCGAGCATTTCGTCGTCATGTTGGTGGGCAGCATACAACGTAGAATGCGCCCGACCGGTGACGATCATTAAAGCAAGCGGGGAAAGACGGTTTTTCATCATGTTGTATCTCGAATTAAAAAATTTATCCGAGAATAAGCCGTTTATCGATAGAAAAAATGCGGGATTTCAGCTTGAGCTAGGTGAAAAGTCGTATTTTAAGCGGTTAGTCCATTCACTAACGCAACGGTTTGACATTATGGTGCGCTATCTTTTTCAGCAGGGGTGATGACATTCAATCCATGTGAATGGAATTGGTAATGCAATGGCGCCATGAGTCTGATGAGCTCACCATCCGCCGAAATGGTTACCCATTTTTTACGCGAGTGTGGGGTAACCTCTACTGTTTGAAGAATGGCGTGTTCCAGTTGTTGTTCACGCGCCAGGGGATCGGCACCACGAAGCATGGCTTGTATTGCGACAGATAAGGCCGACCAGCCATTGGAACAACGCAGAATAATAAGATGTAACCCTGTTTCGCCTGTGTGCTTGTTATCGCCCAGCCTGGGGAGTTGTAACTCCCGTTCACCGATGCCGACAAATACCAATGGAGTGCGGCTCCACTGGTTATCAATTCGTACATTGAGCTGGCGAAAATGATACAAGCGTCGCACCGCAGCGAAAACACTGGCCACAAAGTAAGGCAATCTGTTTTCAAGTTTTTCCCGGGTTTGTACAAAGGTGACATAGGCACCCACCGAGCTGGTATTTAAAAACAGCTGATCATTCACCATGCCAAACGGTATCTGACTGGCGGTGCCGGTCAACGCCAACTGCAGAGCTGCCTGAATATCCATCGGAATGTTAAGCCGCTTGGCAAAATGATTCAGTGTGCCGCCAGGGAGAATTGCCATTTCCGTATTGCTGTTTGCCACGATGCCTGCGGCGAGCGCCAAGGTACCATCACCACCCGATACCGCAATGCGTGGTAAGCCTCTATCAACAGCTCGTTGAATGGCTTCTGTCATTTCATCGGGCGGTAAAGCATACACGGTAATGCCTGGTGCTTTCTCCAGTTGTTTGATGACGGCATTGGCTGTACCACCGAATTTATTGATAAATACCGGCAGGTCACCATTCGTGAGTTTATTGTTCATGCCAACGAGCATCCTGTTTAACAAAGCCTTGTTTGGTGAAATAGATGAAATCGGTTTCTTTCCAGTGATAGCGGGAAATGGTTAATGTTAAGTGATCGCCTTCAATCAGATTAAAACTGTTGGTATAACCGGTTACCAGCCGATCGGACGTGGTCGTGCCAGCATGGGAAATAATCATTCCTTCAACAACACGGCAATAATCAAGGTGTACATGACCGCTGAGAATCATATCCAGTCCACAGGCTTTAAGCGGTTGAAAAGCGGTATTGCTGCCCACAATCAAACCGCGATGTTGCTGGTTGGTTGGTAGCCAGAAAGGATGGTGGGCCACCAGCAAATTGAGCGTTTGTGGAGAATGGCTAAAAAACTGCTGAATACGTTCAATTTGCTGCTGGTTGATTCGTCCCCGCGACCAGTCCAGATATAATCCGCCGCGCCTGGCCGTATTGATACCAATAATTTGATAATTTGTATGTCGTATAGTCGGTTCAAGGTCGTTACTGAGATATTTACGCCACTTGGCCCAAGGGTATAGCAACCGTTCAACTAAGCGAAAGGCGGCTAGATCATGATTGCCGGGGACCAGTATGTATGGTGTTGTTAAGTTGTTAAGAAATTCGGCTGCCTGTTTAAACTCTGATGTTTTGGCGCGCTGGGTCAGATCCCCGCTGATCACCACAATATCAGGTTGCAGAGTGCTGATTTTGCGGAGCAGTGCGTGTACAACGACAGCCACAGAACGGCCAAAGTGTAAATCAGAAATATGTAAAATTCGTGTCATTCAGGTTACCTGATTTAACATACAAAACTCGCTCCCAGCCTATCAGGTTTTTGTGGTGCCAACTTTAATGGCTAAACGCTTTGCCGGGAAATTGAGACGGTTAAGGTGTTCGTGACTATTGCAATTAAGGCTTGAGCGTAAAGGGCTGCGTTGTCGCAGCTGACAATGACTCTACATAACGAATTTTATTGGATATGCCGATGATAATGTTTGCTATCAGCAGTGTTTTTCTGGGCTTGCTAGTTGTTAGCCCAGTCTATGCACAGCAACCTGATGTTCTATACCCTGAATGGCAGGTCATTTTTGATGAGTATGCTGCTAATGGAACGCTGGTTATTCTGGATAAGCGTCAGTCATTACCGCAACGCATGGTATTTAATCCGGAGCGTGCCAGGCAGCGAATGCAACCGGCATCAACATTTAAAATCCCTCATGCCTTGTTTGCGTTGGATGCCGGTGTGGTGGAAGACGAATTTCAGATTTTCCCATGGGACGGCGTGGAGCGCGATTTTGCCGTGCATAATCAGGATCAGGATTTGCGTTCTTCAATGCGTAATTCTGCCGTATGGGTATACGAGCTATTTGGCGCACAGCTTGGTGAAGAAAAAGCCCGGCAATATTTAACGCGTATTGGTTATGGTAATGTCGATCCCGGCGGAGATACCAGCACTTACTGGATTGATGGCAATCTGCAAATATCGGCACATGAGCAAATCGACTTTCTGGAGCAGTTATATTGGAATCAATTACCGTTCAAGGAAGCTGATCAGCGGCTGGTAAAAGACATCATGATTGTTGAAGCTGGCCGTGACTGGATCCTTCGGGCGAAAACTGGCTGGCAGGGTACCTTCGGCTGGTGGGTAGGGTGGGTTGAATGGCCGAGCGGGCCGGTGTTTTTTGCGTTAAATATTGATACACCTGATAAGCTTGATGACTTGTACAAGCGTGAAGCCATCACCCGCAGCATATTGCAGAAAATAAGGGCGTTACCGGGCAGTGCATCATCAGCCAGTGAATAAAATTGAGTGAAAAGGAAGGTCAGGTGGGAATGATTATTGCCATGTCGGGCGCAGCGCCATGCTGAAAGTAATTTACAGCAATTCGATGTCGCAGCTGGCCGCGCATCTGGCCGATATCCAGCAGCAGAATCCGTTGCCGCCATTACAGACAGAAACAGTGATGGTGCAGAGTAACGAGCTGGCGCGCTGGCTTAATCTGTATCTGGCATCGAATCATACAATTGCTGCGCATATTGATTTCCCGTTTCCGTCCGCCTGGCTGTGGAGGTTGTTCCGCCAGGCCTGGCCGGAGATCCCCCGCGAATCACCTTATTCCACTGATGCACTGAGCTGGAAACTGTTTGAACTGTTGCCAACCATCAGACACCAGCCGGAGTTTGACGCGATAAGCCGTTATCTTGGTGCGGACGGTGATAGTCGTAAAATGCTCGATCTGGCGCAGCGAATAGCAGATAGTTTTGATCAGTATCTGATGTATCGTCCCGACTGGATTGTCAGCTGGGAGGCAGGCAACACCGAGCACTGGCAAGGGGCTTTATGGCAGCTATTAACCAGACATGATCCCGAGCCAATGCACCGGGCCCGTTTGCTGTTGAAAATGCAACAAGCACTGCAACATGACCAGTTTCCATTGGAAAGTTTACCGCCCCGTCTAGCCATATTCGGTCTGACCGCTTTGCCGCCGGTTTATCTGGATCTGCTCAGCGAGATTGCTCGCTTTACCGAGATATATATTTACTTTTTATCGCCCAGCGAAGGCTATTGGGGCGATGTGCTCAATCACAAATCACAGGCCAGACAACGGCTGTTATTCGGTGATGATGATTTGCTGGATGATAATGGTCATCCTTTATTGGCCAGTCTGGGCAAGTTAGGGCAAACCTTTTTTGAGCAGTTACAGGAAAAGCCGCATCAAGCGGAATATCAGTATCTGCCACCTGAAGGTGGTGATTTACTGAATCAGTTAAAACAGGATATTTATCAGCTCGACAGCGATAACAGTAAACTCGATATTTCGGTTACAGATGATTCTGTTCAAGTCCACAGTTGCCATAGTGCAATGCGTGAAGTCGAAGTGTTACACGATCAGTTATTGAACCTGTTTGATAAATACCCGGATCTGGCACCGACTGATGTGGTGGTAATGACACCTGATATGGCCGCTTATGCGCCACTGGTTGAAGCGGTCTTCAGCAGCCAGCCAGCGCAACGTGCTATTCCATTCAGCATCGCAAATCGTGGCGAGGCTCAGCAACAGACGATTATTGCAACCTTTTCCCGGTTACTCACCTTGCCGCAGTCGCGCTTTGATGCGGAAAGCATCATGAGTCTACTGGCTTGTACGGCCATTCAACGCCAATTTAAACTGGATCAGCCGTCGTTGGAGATCATCCGTGACTGGTTACAGGAAACACATATTCGCTGGGGGCTGGACGCGCAGGACAAACAGGCTTTGGGACTGCCACCACTGGCAGCCAACACCTGGCGGGCAGGACTGGACAGATTATTACTGGGGTATGCCTTGCCACCTGCAGCACAGGTTCAGTGGCAATTATTCCAGCAGCAGTTACCGGTCGGCGGGATTTCCGCAGAGCGGGCGCAGTTAATGGCGCAACTAAATCTGTTTATTGATAAGCTCGATCAGCTGCGAGAGCAGCTGCGTCGACTGCGGTCCCCAGCCGACTGGCAACAGCTGCTGACTGACTGGTTAAGACAACTATTTTGTATTACGGAAGAAAGTGAACAAGTGCAGCTGGATGCCGTGCTGAATGGTATCAATGCGATGGCTGAATCTGCGCGATCCGCGGCATTTGAACAGACCTTATCGGTTGATTTGGTGCGTGACTGGCTTAACATGCATATTGATTTGCCAAGTGCTGAACACCAGTTTATGGGGCGTGGCGTGACCTTTTGCGATATGGTGCCGATGCGCAGTATTCCGTTTGATGTGGTGTGCCTGATCGGCATGAATGACAACAGCTATCCGCGGCGACAACCTAAACCTGGTTTTGATTTATTGTCCAGTGATTACCGGCGTGGCGATCGTTCTCGACGTGATGATGATCGCTACCTGTTCCTCGAAGTGTTGCTGGCGGCTAATCGCCATCTGTATCTCAGCTATATTGGTGCGAGTATCCATGATAATTCCGTGATTCCGCCATCGGTATTAATCAGCGATTTTTGTGATGTGGTAAGACGGCGCTTTCAGACCGAACAGCAAGGTGATCCCTGGCAGCAACTGCTGACGCAGCACCCTTTGCAGGCATTCAGCTCACGCTACTTTTCCGGTGAAGACAGCACGCTGTTCAGCTTTAATGCCGATGCTTGTCCGCCAGCACAAAAACGGCTGGACGATGAACCGTGGTTTGCTGATCCCTTGCCGACTGCTGACGATAGCTGGCGCTTTGTCAGCCTGCAGCAGTTAATCAGCTTTTTTAGCCATCCGGCAAAATTTCTTGCCCAGCAACGGTTAGGCATTAACTTTGAAAATATTGCTGTCGGCGTAGAGACTCGTGAACCTTTTACCCTGGCAGGACTGGAAGCCTGGTCAGTACGCCAGCAGATGCTGGATGGGCGGCTCAATCAAATGGATCAGGCGACGATTCAACCAGTCATTGCAGCCAGTGGCGCCTTGCCCCAGGGGCATTTTGGCGATCTGCTGTTTGAGCAGCAGTTGCAAACGGTCGATGCGTTTGTTGAACAATTACGTCCCTTAACTGCTGCACCGCCATTGGAGCCGTTGGCATTTGAGTTTGATTGTGGGGAATTTACGGTTAGCGGCCAGTTGGACGGATTGTCTGTTGCCGGACTATTGCAATATCGCTTGGCAAAAATAAAAGCCAAGGACTTGCTGGGGATATGGCTATCACATCTGGTTCTTTCATATTTGCGACCCGCAGGCGTGACCTTGCAAAGTCAGTTGCAGTGCGAGGACACCCGGCTGCGGTTACACCCTGTCGAACAGGCCGAAGATGTGCTTGCCGAATTATTGGCGCTTTACTGGCAAGGTCTGCATCAGCCGCTACCTTTCTTGCCCAAAACCAGTCTGGCCTATGCAATGGCTGAGCTGAATGTCGGCAAAGCTGATCCCGATAAGCAAGCATATAACACATGGACCAGTGGCTTTAGCGAAGGGGAGGATGCCGATCCCTATCATCGTTTGTTGTTCCCGCAATCACCCTTAACGGATGAATTCCGGGCGTTGAGTTTACGCATCTATCAACCGATCTGGAATGCGTTGGAAGGCGGCAAATTATGAAGCAGTTTGATCTTGAACAAACGCCACTGCATGACGTCAATCTGATTGAAGCCAGTGCGGGAACCGGCAAAACCTTTACCCTGGCGGGACTTTATCTGCGGTTGATACTGGAACATCAACTCAATGTTGAGCAGATCCTGGTGGTGACCTATACCCGCGCTGCGACACAGGAACTGCGTGATCGGTTGCGCCAAAAGCTTAGCGAAGAACGCCTGCTGATTGTCAATGAACAGCCACAGCGGGCGCAGGATTTAAAACGCCTGAATCTGGCGATTCAGAGCTTTGATGAAGCAGCTATTTACACCATTCACAGCTTTTGTCAGCAGGTATTGAAAGACTTTGCCTTTGAATCGGGTAGTCCCTTTGAAATGGATCTTATCGGTGATGATCGCGAACTATTACAAAGTGTTACCGATGATTTTTGGCGTAAGCATGTGGTGCAGGCCGATAGCGATTTCAGTGCTTATTTACTTGCTAAAAAACAAACACCGGAAACCCTGCTGCAATCGATTCGCAAGCTGGTCGGTAAACCCTATCTACAGATTCAGGCTTTGCCTGAAGTGGATACTCACGCGGCGAAACAGGCTGCCAGCCAAACCTTTAAAACGATCCAACAACTTTGGCAGCAGCATGGTGAGGACTATATCGCCATGCTCAACAATAAAAAAATTCTCAGTGGTAAAAAATACCGGGCTGACTGGGTGGCCTCGTGGGTAAGGCTGCTGGATAATCTTTTGGCTGAAGACAGTTTGCCAGCAACAGTTTTTGAGCAGTTTGATCGTTTTACCCTTGATCGGCTGGAAGAGGCTTTGCAGGACGGGCAGAGCTTACCGCATACCGATTTCTGGCGAGGATGTCAGGAATTTCAGCAAGCCTTTACGCTATATCAAAATCAATATGCTTTGGCATTACAAGCGTTGCGTTTGCAGTTGCTGGCGTTTATTCGCGAACAATTACCTCAGCAGAAAGTGCAGCAACAGGTGCAATCTTATGATGATTTGCTGATCAATCTGTCGCAGGCGTTGCAGGGAACGCAAGGTGATTGGTTGGTGAAGCGTTTGCGCGAACAATTTAAAGCGGCGTTGATTGACGAGTTTCAGGATACTGATCCGGTGCAGTACGATAATTTTCGCCGGGTGTTTGCCGATAGCGGGTTGCCGGTGTTCTTTGTCGGTGATCCCAAACAGGCGATTTACAGTTTCCGTGGCGCCGATATTTTCACCTATCTACAGGCCAAGCAGGATGCCCAGCAAACCTACACGTTGGGGAAAAACTGGCGGTCACATATTTCACTGGTTGCTGCAGTAAACCGTATCTTTATGCAGGTCGATACGCCGTTTGTGTATCAGCAGATTCCGTTTGTTGAAGTCGCTGCAGCGCGTGATGCCGAGCCGGCACTACAGGTCGATGAGGGCGAATCCGCGGCGTTGCAGTTTTGTTTTGTAGACAGTGAGAAGCCACTTGATAAAGGCGTAATGACTGACACGGCTGTGGAAGCAACCGCGAACGAAATTGCCCGTTTATTGCAGTTAGCCGCAAACGATAAAGCGCGGCTGGTGACAGAGGATAACCAGCAAAGTCGCCCGTTAAATGGTGGTGATATTGCAGTGTTAGTCCCCAATCATCGTCAGGCCAGACTGATTCAGCAAGCGTTAACAGTGCGCGGTATCAACAGTGTGCAGCAGGGGCGAGAAAACGTCTTTGCTTCCGACGAAGCAGCCGATATGCACTATTTGCTGCTGGCGATAACGCAGCCCGATCATCATCAGCGACTCAGCACCGTGCTGGCCGGCCCGTTGTTTCACTACTCGGCAACGGAGTTATATGCTGCGCAACAGGATGAAACGCGCTGGAATGGACTAATAGAAACGCTGCAAGGACTACAGCTACGCTGGCAGCAAAGCGGCTTTATGGCAATGTTTCGTGAAGTGTTGCAAATGGATAATAGCCTGCAACGGTTGCTGGAATACGTCGATGGCGAAAGGCAAGTAACCAACTTTCTGCATCTGGCGGAATTATTACAGGCAGAATCCTTACGGCAGAATCATCATATGGAAGCGGTTATTCAGTGGCTGACGCAGCAGCGTGAAGCCAGCGAAACTGAAGACGAAACAGCACAGCTGCGGCTGGAAAGTGATGCCGCACTGGTCAAGATCATGACGATTCATAGCAGCAAAGGGCTGGAG
>CANRLD010000074.1 GCA_947631375.1 uncultured Methylophaga sp.
CAGCACCAACCATTTTTTCGACGATTAAGGTGCCTGCCACACCTCGCCGCCCGGTACTATGCGATTCTGGTAGTGATACATCATCTTTCACCAGTACGGTGTCGTGGGCACAGTCCAACATTTCAGCAGCGATTTCAAAGTTCATCACATCGCCCGCGTAGTTTTTGACGATAAACAACACACCGGCACCATTCTCAACCGCTTGGGCTGCTGCCAGCATCTGATCGGGAGTCGGCGAGGTAAAAATCTGTCCTGGACAGGCAGCATCCAGCATGCCTTTCCCGACCAGGCCGGTATGTAGTGGTTCATGTCCTGAGCCACCACCAGAAATGACGGCAACTTTTGGCTTGGCTGCACTATTAAGTCGTCTGACAAAGTGCGGATGTTTTTCAAATTTCACAATATCCTGGTGTGCTTTGGCAAAGCCATCCAGGCTTTCTTCCAGCAAGGTATCGACGTGATTGATAATTTTTTTCATCGCTCTCTCCACTCCCGATCAAATTTGTTTTAACAGCAAGGTGATTTCCTGAATATCCTCCATGATCCAGTCTGGCTGATAGCTGACGTCAGCCAGATCGGCAACGGATGATACCCCTGACAACACCATGATACTGCGTATGCCAGCGTTAACCGCCCCCAGAATATCGGTATCCAGTCGATCGCCGATGGCAATGGTGTTGTGCTGATGGGTGCCCAGGATTTCAAAGGCCTGCTGATACAAGATAGGTTCCGGCTTACCGATAACAATGGGACTGATGCCGGTTGCCGCAGTCAGTGCTGCCAAGACCCCACCATTTCCCATCACTTCGCCGAGTTCGGTTGGCAAGGTGGTGTCGGCGTTAGTGGCATAAAACGCGGCGCCAGCACGAATATTCAGCGTTGCCGTTGCCAGCTTGTCCCAGCTCAATTTCCGATCCAGTCCCGACACTACGATGTCAGCCCAGATATCCGTATTATTCAGCTCAGGCTCTGCTGGATAATAGGTGGCTGTTACTTCAAAACCCTGTTGCAACAGAGGGTCTATCAAACCTTGTTCACCAATAACGTAAACCTTGCGCTGGTCGGCTGGCAGGTTTTCTTTCAGGTAACGTGCTGTCGCCATACTTGAGGTTAACACCTCATTGAGATGGATTTTCACTCCCATTGCAGCCAGTTTTTCAACGTATTGCTGCTGCGTCAGGCTGGCATTATTTGTCGCAAGTACGAATGGAATCTGTGTTGATCGCAGCGCTGTAAAAAACGCTGTAATCCCGGGAAGAGGCTGGTTTCCCTGCCACAGCACGCCATCCATATCGATAATGAAGCCGCCCAGGTTGTTGATTGTCTGCATGTTTACCTGCTTGTTGATAAATAAACTGTTCTTAAATGGGAAAGCGTGGCATAGAACAAAATGAGCTGTCCAGTGATGAATGCTGGCAAAAAGCGGAAAAATTGACATAAATGAATGATGTGCTTTATAGTCTGCGGGCGTATTTTCAACGTAATAACTACAAATTAAATCACTTATTAGGAGCATGTCAGCATGGCAAAAGCACTTATCCAAATGGCTCTGGATTCTCTGGACTTCGATCAAACAATCGCGTTAGCAGAACAAGTTGCACCTTACGTCGATATCCTGGAAATCGGTACCCCTTGCATCAAGTACAATGGCTTGGAAATCGTTACTGCCCTGAAAACCAAATTCCCTAACAACCTGATTCTGGTTGACCTGAAAACAATGGACGCTGGTGAATACGAAGCAACTCCATTCTATGAAGCAGGTGCTGACATTTGTACTGTTCTGGGTGTATCTGATAAAGCAACCATGGGCGGCGTTATCAAAGCAGCCAATGCAAACAATGCCGAAGCGCAAATCGACTTGATCAGCGTTAAAGACAAGAAAGCAGTTGCAACTGAAGCGGCTAAAAATGGTGCGCAAATCATCGGTGTTCACACTGGTCTGGACGCGCAAGCAGCAGGTCAAACTCCATTTGCTGATCTGCAAGAAATCGCTTCATTGAATCTGGGTGTTCGTATCTCTGTTGCTGGTGGTCTGAACAAAGACACCATTCAGAAAACAATCCAGGCTGGCGCAACCATCGTTGTTGTTGGTGCAGCTATTTACGGCGCGCCTTCTCCAGCAGAATCTGCTAAAGAACTGCGCGCATTAGTTGATGCAGCGTAAGCAGAAGAAACAGTAGCGTAAATAAAAACGAGTGGCCCGGTGCCACTCGTTTTTTTTGAGCTTTACTGACCCAGTCGGTTTTTAATGTGTCAGTTATGCCAGTATTTAAGTTATTGACCATACAGATTAAGTTGGTCAAAAACACCAGAGCATGATTATAATCCTCAATCTGATCTTGCTGGCTTGCCACAAAGAATCTAAATATAGTAATTTACCCGTTGCACCAACCTCATCATGTTGGGCAGATGGGGTTAAGAATGTAACAGGGGTATACTCATGAGTAATAAAGGTTTTTTTGCTTCAATCTGCGGCTTTTTTAAAGGATTATTCTCGTCTGACAGTGATAGTTGCTGTAAACCGGAATCAACCTCAGCGGCATCTTCTGCACCGAAAAAGACAAACGATGGTTTAACCGGTGTTGAACGCTACATCCGCAATCAATCACAAAACGGCGCGAAATTAACTGGTGTCGAAAAATATATTCGTAACCAACTGTCAGCAAACAAGCCTGTAACCAGCGTGGAAAAATATATTCGCAGTAAAGCAAATAGCACCCCGTTGACTGGCGTTGAACGTTATATCCGTAGCAAAGCTTAAATAACCTTCGTTTACTACCCGGCAGCTGTTCATGCCGGATGGCTTTTTAGTCAGCAGCTGTGCTGGCTATTTGAAGCGTACGTGTTTTTACTTAAGCCCAACAGAACAGCTTTACAAACTAACTCAAAAAGGTATGAAAATGGCGAATTTACTTGATCAATTAAAGCAAATGACCGTCGTTGTCGCTGATACCGGTGATATTCAAGCAATTGAAAAATATACTCCGCGCGATGCAACAACTAACCCATCACTGATTACTGCCGCAGCACAAATGCCCCAGTATCAGGATATCGTTGACGATACATTAAAAGGCGCTCGCCAATCACTGGGAGCTGACGCGCCTGCATCTGAAGTCGTTTCATTAGCATTTGACCGGTTGGCTGTTTCTTTTGGTTTGAAAATTCTGGAAATCATTCCGGGCCGTGTTTCAACTGAAGTTGATGCCCGCTTGTCTTACGACACCGAAGCTACCGTTGCCAAAGGCCGTGATTTAATTGCTCAGTACGAAGCAGCCGGTGTGTCTCGCGACCGTATCCTGATTAAAATTGCAGCGACCTGGGAAGGTATTCAAGCTGCGGCCGTTCTGGAAAAAGAAGGCATTCATACTAACCTGACATTGTTGTTTGGTCTGCATCAGGCAGTCGCTTGTGCCGAAAACGGTATTACCCTGATTTCACCATTTGTTGGCCGTATTCTGGACTGGTACAAAAAAGATACTGGTCGTGAATCATACGAATCACACGAAGATCCAGGTGTATTGTCAGTCACTGAAATCTACAGCTACTACAAAAAATTCGGTTACAACACTGAAGTTATGGGCGCAAGCTTCCGTAACATCGGTGAAATCACTGAATTAGCTGGCGTTGACTTGCTGACAATTTCTCCGGGCTTGCTGGATGAGTTACAAAACACAGAGGGCACACTGGAGCGTAAACTTTCTCCAGAAGTTGCTGCTAACTCTGATGTTGAAAAATTGAATTTGGATAAAGCGACTTTCGATGCCATGCATGCTGAAAATCGTATGGCGGCAGAAAAACTGTCAGAAGGTATTGACGGTTTTGCCAAAGCGCTGGAAACACTGGAAGAGTTGCTGGCAACACGTCTGGCAAATCTGGAAAGCTAATTCTTCATTAGCAATCAGCTGTCAGGTCACGGTTTAACGACCGTGACCTGCTTCAACAGAGGTTGGCTCAGGTTGACGCCTGCTGACCGCTGAACTATAGTCCCGCTGCACTATCAAGGCGTGACAATAACTTTTTTAAAACCTTAGGAGTAAAAAACATGGCTGAAATTCAAATGGCTCTGGATTCATTGGATTTTGACGCAACTATGGCGCTGGCAGAACAAGTCGCTCCTTACGTCGACATTCTGGAAATCGGTACACCTTGTATCAAATACAATGGTCTGAAACTGGTTAAAGCACTGAAAGCAGCTCACCCAAACAAGAAAATCCTGGTTGACCTGAAAACAATGGATGCTGGCGAATACGAAGCAACTCCTTTCTTTGAAGCTGGTGGTGACATCACAACCGTTTTAGGTGCTTCTGATATGGCAACAATGAAAGGTGTTATCAAAGCAGCTAACGCTAACAACGCTGAAGCACAAATCGACTTGATCGGTGTTGAAGACAAAGCAGCAGTTGCTAAAGAAGCAGCAGCAAACGGCGCGCACATCATCGGTGTTCACACTGGTCTGGACGCACAAGCAGCAGGTCAAACTCCTTTCGAAGATCTGAAAACCATCGCTGGTCTGGGCCTGAATGTTAAAGTTTCTGTTGCTGGTGGTATCAACAAAGATACTATCCAAAGCACTGTTCGTGCAGGTGCAGATATCGTTGTTGTTGGTGCGGCAATCTACGGTGCGCCTTCTCCAGCAGAATCCGCTAAAGAACTGCGTGCATTAGTTGACGCAGCATAAGCATAAGGAAAAAAACAATGCATCGTGATCTACTCTTAAATAAAATCACTGATATCCTTGGTTCTACTAATGATTCATACGAAGCTACTTTAGTTTCCATGTGTGATGATGCCAAACGCATCTTTATTACAGGTGCAGGTCGCTCAAAACTAGTGGGTAACTTCCTGGGTATGAGATTGATGCATAGTGGTTATGAAACCTACGTTCAAGGTGAAGTTGCGACACCAAGTATCCGTGAAGGCGATTTATTAATCGTTATCTCCGGCTCAGGTGAGACAACTCAGCTTGTTTCGTTCGCCAATAAAGCCAAGTCTGAAGGCGCAAAAGTGATTCTGATTTGTTCAAAATCTAAATCAACTATTGGTGATATCGCGGATCAAACGATTCAAATTGGTAACGATGACAGCTTTGCCACAACCAAGGGCATGCCGATGGGAACCATGTTTGAATTGTCAACACTGATCTTCCTGGAAGCAACTGTGTCTTACTTGATACATGAGAAAGGCATTGAAGAAGCTGACATGAGATACCGACACGCGAATATGGAATAACCACTTCCTTTGCGAGAGAATAAAAAACGGGCGATCTTGATCGCCCGTTTTTTTATGCCCGTCATTTGTAAAATAGAGCTTCGCCCCGTAAAAAGGTATAATGGCATGTTGTCTTACCAACTCGACGTTAGAGATCATAATGACTGCCAAAACACTTTATGACAAATTATGGGATCAACATGTTGTTCGCAGTGAAAGCGATGGAACTGCGTTAATTTATATTGATCGTCATCTGGTTCACGAAGTTACCTCGCCTCAGGCGTTTGAAGGCTTGCGTCTGGCAGGACGTACTCCCTATCGTCTCAACTCCATATTGGCTACACCCGATCATAATGTACCGACCAGTCAGCGTGAGCAAGGCATCACTGATCCCATTTCCCGCTTACAGGTCGAAACATTGGGTCAGAACTGTGCGGCATTCGGTATTACAGAGTTTGGCTTGGATGATATTCGCCAGGGTATTGTGCACGTGGTTGGTCCCGAGCAAGGCGCTACACTGCCGGGAATGACTGTCGTCTGTGGCGACTCGCATACATCTACCCACGGCGCTTTTGGTGCTTTGGCGTTTGGTATCGGCACCTCAGAGGTCGAGCACGTAATGGCAACGCAATGCCTGATACAGCGCAAATCCAAAAACATGCTGATTAAGGTAGAAGGTCACGTCAATCCAGGCATTACCGCCAAAGATATTGTGTTGGCGATTATTGGCGAGATTGGCACCGCTGGTGGTACAGGTTACGCCATTGAGTTTGCAGGCGAAGCAATTGAAAATCTGTCAATGGAAGGCCGGATGACTGTCTGCAATATGACTATTGAGGCCGGTGCACGTGCCGGAATGATCGCGGTTGATGACACGACCATCAATTACCTGAAAGGCCGTCCATTTGCCCCGACAGGTGAGAACTGGGACAAAGCCGTGGCTGCCTGGCGCGAATTACACAGCGATGCCGACGCCCACTTTGATCATGTTGTTACCCTTGATGCTACACAAATCAAACCACAAGTCACCTGGGGCACATCGCCGGAAATGGTTGTTTCTGTTGATGCGACGATTCCTGATCCTGCTGCTGAAACCGATGCGGTTAAACGCAATGGTATGCAAAAAGCGTTGAACTATATGGGATTGAACGCCAATCAACCTATAACTGATATTCAGTTAGACCGCGTTTTTATTGGCTCGTGTACCAACTCACGTATTGAAGATTTACGCGAAGCCGCAGCGGCCATTAAAGGCGGCAAAGTTGCTGCCAGCGTCAAGCAGGCGATGGTGGTACCTGGCTCCGGGCTGGTCAAACAACAAGCTGAGCAGGAAGGCCTGGACAAGCTTTTTATTGAAGCCGGATTTGAATGGCGTGATCCCGGCTGTTCCATGTGCCTGGCGATGAACGCTGATCGTCTGGAAGCTGGCGAGCATTGCGCTTCAACGTCCAATCGCAATTTTGAAGGGCGTCAAGGCCAGGGTGGCCGTACCCATCTGGTCAGCCCTGCGATGGCCGCCGCAGCAGCCATTGCTGGTCACTTCGTTGATATCACCGCATAAGTGACCGTCAGGACTAACCGACGAATATCGCCGGTTAGTCCTGAGTTTCAATCAGCACCGTATCAGCTTCTGCCTGATAAACTCTGATGCAGTTACGCCCAGCCATTTTCGCTTGGTACATTGCCCGATCAGCCATTTCAAATAAACTGTTCAGCGATTCCTGCCGATCGTGGCGTAACGTTGCTATCCCCACACTGACCGTAATATGGATACTTGCCGGTTTAAAGCGGCTCAAGCGTTTTTGCATACGCTGCATGAGTGCCATCGCACCATTGGCATCACATCCTGGTAACAACAGCACAAACTCCTCGCCAGACCAGCGAGCAATCATATCAACATCGCGGAGATGTCTTTTCAGCCAGTTACCCAGTTCTGCCAGCAGTTGATCACCACGGACAAAACCATATTGTTCATTCACTGCACGGAAATGATCCAGATCGATAACCGCCATCGCCAGATCGCGCTCGAAGCGGTAAGCTTCTCCCAGATATTTTCCGGCAAACTCACGTAAGGCATGGCGGTTAAACAGCTGAGTCAGCTCATCCAGCATCGCAAGACTACACAGTGAATTTTGCTGCGCCCTCAATTCGCGAAGATTCTGATAGCTGGTTACATGGTTAAACACTCGCTGACGCAACTCTTCACGCACAATGGGCTTGGAGACAAAATCATTGACACCCAAATGGAACAGTTCGATTTTCCGCGAAATATTATCAAAACCGGAAGTGGCAATAATAGGAACATAGCCATAGCCTTCGCGAAGGCGGCGTATTTTTCTTACCAGTGTGATACCGCTCATACATCCTTCCAGCATGATGTCAGTCAGCACCAGATCATAATCCCCACCGCGAAACGCATCCCAGGCTTCTTCAGCAAAAGTATAGGCATCAACATCCAGTCCCATATCGGTCAGTAAGTCAATAATAATCGCTTGCAATACACGGGAGTCCTCGATGAACAGCACTCGCCCCGATAGCTGTCGGGTTTCGCGCTGAGCCAACCACCGCACATATGCACTGAGTTCCTGCTCATCATATTTACTGAAAATATCCGTCGCGCCAGCAAGTAATGCCTGTTTCAAGGTACGGGCATTATCACGCTCGGCCATGATAAGCACGGCAGCGTAGTCATAGCCTTTAATAGCGCGCAACTGACCACAGAATTCACTGCCAGCAATATCCGGCAAATCATCACTGCAACAGACCAGACGATACTGTTTCTGCCGGGCGAGTTCCAACCCTTGATAACCCGATTTTGCAAGATCCACAGCAAATCCGGCAGCTAGTAACAGCTTTTGGCTTTTGTTCAGAAATTCAGCAGATGCATCTATCACTAAAGCATTAAGTGTTTGCACGAAACCAGTCCCTTTTCTCTAATAGGCATTCTGCCTGTTGCTGAAGATCATCAGCAAGCTTTCCCTGACAGAATTTGTTGCGTAAAACAAGTTCGAAGATAAAATCCGCGAGGATGATGCAGTTCAACCTCGCCGTCATAACCAATTCGACGGGTCGTTACCCGGCTATTTGCAGCCTTGGGACGAACTTGTAAATAACGGCCTAATTTGGCCGTGACGCCACCATCGGCAATCATTATTTCCATTAATTCTTCCCAATCCTGTTGCAGGATTAACTCCTGCTGCGGTGTGGGCTGCCACAAAACCGCTTGTCCAATGTAGCGTTCTGCCAGCGGGATAGCGCTGTCCGCCTCAACTGGCAGCCA
>CANRLD010000075.1 GCA_947631375.1 uncultured Methylophaga sp.
GTTTGTAATCGACCAGAATCATACCGGCATCGGCAAACAGTTTTTTCAGCAGCTGATTGACTTCAAAGGTCAGCGCTTTCATCCGCTGGATTTGTTCCTCGGTCGCCCAGCCAAAGGTGACGATATGGTATTCATTGACCATCGGATCATGCAGCGCATCATTTTTCAGGAAAAACTCAAATACCGGCGGGTTGAGTTCCATGCCATCTTCAACACCCAGGCGGCGAACCAGGCTGCCTGATGCCACATTGCGCACCACACACTCCACCGGGATCATTTTCATGTTTTTGACCAAGGCTTCGTTGGCACTGAGCAGTTTTTCAAAGTGGGTGGGAATACCGGCTTTGGCCAGGGTTTCCATGATAAAGGCGTTAAATTTATTGTTTACCTCGCCTTTCCGGCTCAGTTGTTCGATTCTTTGCCCGTCAAACGCGGAAGTGTCATCCCGAAAACTGAGCACTACATAGTCTGGATTGTCTGTCGCAAAGACGCTTTTGGCTTTACCGGCATACAGTTGCTGTAATTTTTGCATTGAAGTTTTCTCTTAGGCTTTAGTAAATTCGCGCCAGCCAAATCCAGCATCTTGTTCGGCTATGCCAATCCAGTCTGGTGTACAGTTCAAAGCATCAGCAAATAACGGGCTCACCAATTCGGGGGAGTTGTTTTTTTCGCTGATATGCATCGCAATAATATGTTGCAAACGCGAGGTATCAATTTTCGCAAGTAATTCGGCGGATTGCACGTTATTTAAATGACCAAAACGACCACCGACACGCTGTTTCAAAGAAGGTGGATAGTCACCCTGCTCCAGCATCGTCATATCATGGTTAGCTTCCAGCATCAGCCCGTCACATAAGGTGAGTGCAGACTCAATTACCGGTGTAATAAAACCGACATCGGTTAGCAAACCTAAACGAAATTCGCCGTTGCCAAAGACAAACTGTGCCGGTTCACGGGCATCGTGTGGCACCGGAAACGGCGAAACTTCAATATCATTGATGCTGAAAGTTTCGTGGCAACTGAATTCGTGGATTTGTGGCGCAACGTCGTCTGGCAAGCACGCTGCGGTACCGGCTGTAGCATAAACCGGCAGGTTGAATTTTTGTGATAGTACTCTGACGCCACCGATATGATCGGCATGTTCATGGGTAACGACGATGGCGGTAAGATCGGTTGATGTCAGTCCAAACCGTCGTAGACGTTTTTCTGTTTCACGCGCAGAAAAACCACAATCGACCAGAATTGTGGTTTTTCCTTGCGAAATCAGCGTTGCATTACCCCGGCTACCGCTGCCAAGTGATGCAAAGCGCATTATTGGGTCAGTTGTTCCTGAATCAGACCAAGCAGGCGTTTGGCTGTATCCGAAGCGCTACGGACTTGTTCTGAATCCAGAATGGTAATACGGGTGTCTGACGCATCGGAAACCAGCCTGATGTAATAATATTCTTCTGGTGCCACTTCATCATCGCTCTTCCAAAACGCCATTCGGCTGAAGAATCCGCGTTCTTCTCTTTCAGCTTCGATGAATGGGTCCAGATAGCGGACATAATAAATACCACGTGACCGATCTCGATCTTCTACAGTAAAACCACGACTATCCAGTACACGACCAACACGTTCCCAAACGGTGGTGAACTCTTGCTCTACCAGTAAGGCTTGTTGGTTATCAGCTTCGTCCAGCAAAATGACACGAGCTTCGGTTTGTTGTGCAGCCGACTGGGCAGGCTGATTGGCTTGTGCCTGTGCTTTGTCTTGTTGATGTAAACCGCCGAGATATTCAGCCAGCTGGCGCAACATCGCTTCGTCTTTCTGAGCACTGCGATTGCTGTCATCGGTACCGGAAACATAAACCCGAGCAGAACGATTAACATCTCCCCGCTCCATCCGTACCCGATAAGCATAGCCATCCATATCCGGTTGAGTATCCATCAATCCGATCCGCTGATCCTTGCGGTGGATATTCATATTAAGATCCGCCCAGAAAGCTTCAATTCGCTGCCAAGTTTCTTCGCGATCACCCGGAACCATCAGATGACGGTCAGCACCTTCACCCGATAAGGCCGGTTTAGACTCAGGTGTGATGTTATAACGAGCTGCTAACGGATTGCTGCTGGCTTCTTCGTATTCTGAATAGGTTGCGGTGCTTTGCACATTACCAGCAATCTGATCATTGATCCGCGAGGAGCTCAGATCCGGTGGCACATCCAGTGGCGGCATGGTTTCGGCACGGCGATATTTTTGGGTGTTATCAGGTGCAACTTCATCCAGTGATGGCATTAATCCACAACCTGAAATGCTTACTGCAACTAGGACACCACAGGCTTTCAACTTAAAACGATTTGTGTTCATTAAAATACATTCACTCACTTATGGATTCAAAAGACCGGCGGTGACCAGTGCCTCACGAACCGGTTGATGAAATTGTTCAGATAATACGGTCATTGGCAGACGAATACCGGGTGGAATCAGCCCCATTTGATGAAGAGCCCATTTAACCGGAATAGGATTCGACTCGGCAAACAAGCGTTGATGTAACAACGATAACTTGTCATTAATCGCCCGCGCTGTATCCACGTCACCTTTCAGCGCCGCAGCACACATTTGACTGACCTGTGCCGGTGCCACGTTAGCTGTGACCGAAATAACACCGCGACCGCCCGCCAGTATAAAATCAACTACATTGGCATCTTCGCCGGTATAAAGTTCAAAATTATCGTCACATAAATCCCGGATCAATTTGACACGACGAACATCGCCTGTCGCTTCTTTAATACCGATGATATTGCCAATTTTTGCCAGTCTGGCGACGGTTTCAGGCAGCAAGTCACAAGCGGTACGGCTCGGAACGTTATACAGTATTTGGGGAATATCGACTGCTTCGGCAATCGTTTTAAAGTGCAGATACAAGCCTTCCTGGGTCGGCCTGTTATAGTAAGGCGTGACCAGCAATACCGCATCAACACCTAATTTTTTAGCACGGTGGGAGAGTTCAATCGCTTCTTCGGTGGAGTTGGCGCCGGTACCAGCAATAACCGGTAGCCGCCCGGCAGCATGCTCGACAACCTGACGGATAACGTCAGTGTGTTCATCAACATTCAGAGTAGATGATTCGCCCGTTGTACCAACTGCAATGATGGCGCTGGTGCCATTTTGAACATGAAAATCAACGAGCTTTCGCAGGCATTCACCGTCAAGCGAGCCATCCTCCCGCATGGGTGTTACCAGTGCTACCATACTGCCGCTGAACATACTCATCAGACTCCGCAAAAATTAAATTGGCATGGTACTTTGCCCGCCAGTAGATGACAAGACCGACCTGTATTGGGTAAGGTACTGCCTGCATAATAATAGCGTATGGAGAACGATTTTAATGGCTACTGTTGAGTTACAAAAAACCGTTACTGATTTTGAGTTACCCGCTACTGGCGATAAAACTGTCCGGCTTTCCGATTTACGTGGCAAAAATGTTCTGCTGTATTTTTACCCTAAAGACAACACGCCCGGCTGCACTTTGCAGGGACAAAACTTTCGCGATCATATCGACACATTCAATGCTCACAATACGGTGATTTTTGGTATCTCCAGAGACAGTGTACGGGTGCATGAAAATTTTAAGGAGAAACAGCAGTTTCCCTTTGATCTGTTATCCGACAAGGAAGAAACGGTATGTAATTTGTTTGGCGTAATTCAGCTGAAAAAGAATTATGGCCGCGAATATATGGGGATTGTTCGCAGCACATTTTTAATTGATACCGAAGGCAAGCTGATACAGGAATGGCGTAACGTGAAGGTAAAGCAGCATATTGATGAAGTGCTTGATGTCGTAAAAACATTATAGAAATTACAGTATCTTACAGATACAACTTAATGTAAAAAATACCGCGCAGTTCCAGCGCGGTATTTTTTTATCAGCAAACAGTTCAGGCCGGTTTCAGATCGAAGGCGATGCAAATCCGCTCTTCATCCGAGGTAAACGGAATGGTGCGGTGAAATACCGATGACGGAAACATCACAATATCGCCGACTTCCGGAGCAATTGTTTTGGTCGGAAAATTATCATGCTGCCGGGGATAATCATCGCCATGGGTACTCAATTCAATACTGCCTTCATCCGGCTGCGTTTTCTGTTTCGGCAACGCCAGATATAACGCACCGCTGACCCAGCCTTCCTCATGAATATGTGACGTTAAATGGCCACCGCTTTTCATTTTGACATACCAGGAACTAGCAAAGACCGTCTGCTTGGGAAAACCTTTGGCAAAAATGCCGCTTTCACCTTTAAGCCGCTCGCGGTAGTCATCAATAGCGCGGGCCACCAGTTTGGCAACTTGCTGAAAACTGCTTTCAGAACGGTTAAACAGATTACCCGCCGATTGCACACCGTTGTGCAGGCGACCCTGACTTTTTTCTTCGATGTCGGCCTGCTCAATATCCACCAGCAGTTGTTTCAATAATTCGCTGTCGCCTTTTAATTCGGGTATTTGTACATGACAGACTAAATCCAGCGGGTTTTTACAGAAATTATAGTCATTGACGGTGCCAAAGTTTTCCGCGTAATGCCCGGCCAGGGTTGCCAGGAAAGGTGAGCTGTGTCGGGCTTTTTTCAGCTGTTCAAGCCCTTGTCTGAATTCCTCAAAACGCTCGGTCTTGTATAAGCAATACAATGAACGCTCCTGCCAGTCTGCATATTGCGAACGCTGGAAATAGTCTAACGCCTGCTGCAAATCACCACTATCATATAGATAGACTGCCAGACTGTAATTCGCCAACGGTAGCGAAGGATCTAAAGCTAAAGCCTGCTTGTACGCCGCTACCGATTCGTCATAGCGCCCTTGATCACGCAGCACTTCGCCAATATTACTGTGCACCTCGGCATAATCCGCTTGCAGCGCCAGCGCCTGATTATAGGTGGCAATGGCCTCGGCCAGTTTTCCCTGGTTTTTCAGTGCGGTTCCCAGGTTAAAATACAGCTTGGCATCTTTGGAGATGCTTAATGCGTGTTGATAGGTAACAACGGCCTCATCCAGCCTGCCCTGCTCTTGCAGGCAGACACCAAGGTTGGCAATGGCTTCAAGAAAGTTCGGTTGTTGCTCAATAGCCTTTTGATAGATATCACCTGCTTCTGCAAAACGGCCTTGTGATTGCAGCGCGTAACCAAGGTTATAGAGTGCGTCCGTCAGCCCCGGATTAAGTCGCAGCACTTTTTTGTAGCTGGCAATGGCTTCATCAAGCCGGTTCAGGTTAGTCAGCAAAATCCCCATATTGAAATAAATCTCTGGGATATTCGGGTCAATTTCGGTTGCTTTACGAAACACCATTACCGCATCTTTAAATTTATTCTGCGCGGCTAAAGCATTGCCATAGAGATTTAATAGCGGAAAGGATCGTGGGTAGGATTTCAGTAATTTTTTGGCAGCCGCCTCGGCAACGCCGGCCTGACCGCTATTCAGGGCGTGAATAATAACTTGCAAGTCGGCCTGTCCCGGTGTCGGGCTTGGCATCGGCTTTTTCATAACAGGAGTTCCAATAAACGACGGGATATATCGCCAGCAATCTACAGGAGAATTTCCCCTAAAGGCAAGTGACCGGCTTGCTTTTTCGCGGTATCTGCAATAGAACAGCGCACGCTGAACCCTTGTAAAACAGTATTGTCTGCTTTTCGGCAGCTTTAATGAAAGGTTACAACTAACATGGATACGATTACCCAGGCATTGCTTGGCAGTGCAGTGGCTTACAGTATTGCTGGCCGCACAGCACCACGCAGCAGCGTGATATATGGCGCATTATTCGCCACGCTCCCCGATCTGGATGTGCTGATTCAATACAGCAACGATCTGGATGCCATGACCTTGCATCGCAGCTGGACGCACTCATGGATTGTGCAAACCTTGTTAGCGCCACTGATTGCCTGGCTTATGACACAGGCTGATCCGCGAATAAATTTCAAACAATGGTGGCTGATGATTTGGCTGGTCTGGATAACACACAGCGGATTGGATGCCATGACAATATATGGTACGCAATTATTCTGGCCATTTATGCCACCCCCCGCTTCAATCGCCAGTATCTTTATTATTGATCCGTTATATACCCTGCCACTTGCTGCAGGCTTTCTCGCCATCATCGCTGCCTCAAGGTGGCCGTTCAGCCGGCATCTGATGCTTGGTGGTCTGTTGCTGAGCAGCAGTTATCTGAGCTGGAGCTATCTCGCGCAACAAGTCATGGAACAGCAAACCAGACAGGCATTAGCCGAGCAAGCGATTGATTATCAACATATTAAAGTATCGCCAACGGCATTAAACACCCTGTTATGGCGCATCGTGGTGATCGATGAAGAGCACTATTATGAGGCGTTTCGTTCATTTTTTGATGGTGACGCTGTGATGGAATTTGTACAATTCGATCGCGGTACGGCGCTCACTGAACAGCTGTCAGACACAGGCGCTGTTGAACAACTCGACTGGTTTTCACAGGGCACTTTCAAATTGGAACAGCAGCCGGAGGGACTGTTACTGACCGATCTACGAATGGGTATGGAACCGAGCTACTTTTTCCGTTTTGTTATCGCCAGCCACCATGATGGTCATTATCAAAACCTGCCCCCACAGCAACTGGCCGCCGACCGGGATATACGCAGAAGCTTGCAGTGGGTTTGGCAGCGTATATTCACTGCTGATTTACCGCCAATGCATCAGCAGATTGCTGCCAGGGAATACTGATGGTTACCAACAGACCTTTCTGCTCGCCATTTTCAATCTGCAACCGGCCATGAAAACGTCTGATAATCGCATCAACAATCGCCAACCCCAAGCCACTGCCATCACTTTGATCGCCGTGAATAAACCGCCGGGTAAGCGCCGAAAGTAATTCCTCGGACACACCTGGCCCTTCGTCTTTTACTGTCCATTGCAGTTGTCCGTGCCGCTCAACGGCAGTAAGTGTCACCAGACTGTTTGCCGGCGCATGGCGTATGGCATTTTCAAGCAGGTTCCGCAGCGCTGCCGACAATAAAATTGCCGGTGCCTGAATCGCTTCATTCACCTGATCATTGCACCGTAATGTTACTTGCTGTTGTCTGGCAAGGTGCTGCACATCGTTTAAAGCCATATTATTGATATCAGCGATGGGTAACCGGGTGGTTTCGGTTAATTGCGCATCACCCTCAACCCTGGCCAGTAACAGCAGTTGATCCAAGGTGCGCTGTAATCTGTCCGTCGCTTTCTCTGCTTGCAGCAATGCGTGGTTGGCTTTGTCGCCATCGGTCAGTCTGGCAACCTGTAGCTGGGTTTTGATACCAGCTAACGGCGTGCGTAGTTCATGTGCCACATCACCGGTAAAGCGGCGCTCTCGCAGTAGAGATTGCTGCATCCGCTGCAATAGACGATTGATTTCGTCAACCAGTGGCCGGACTTCAGCAGGACGTTGTGACCAGACCAGTGTCGTCAAGTCGTCGGTACTGCGTTGTGCTATATGTTGGCTGAGGCTGTGCAATGGTTTAAAGCCATGCAGAATACTGAACCAAATCACCGCCAGCGTCCCCGCCAGACTGATCATAAAAGGCACTCCGGCAGCGATAACCACGGAACGCATCAAGGCATCCCGCGTTTCCAACCGTTCAGCGGTGGTAATCGCCAGCTTGCCCTGAGACAGATTAAACACTCGCCATAATTCACCATCCTGCATCCGGTTCTGATAGCCTTGCAGTTCCGTAGCCAAAACAGCTTCCGGTGCATTATGTGACACCGCGATAATATCCCCGGCGATATTGGCAACTTTACAGGCGAGGGTTGCAGGCATATCAAATGCTTCCACCGGATCCAGCACCAGTGTAGGTTGCCCGCTTCTGACCAGCGGATTCAAATCGTATTGCGACATCAATGACATCAGCATTCTGGCAGAAGCCGCCAGACGATCATCCAGCGTATTCTGCATTTCTTTCTGTACGCTCATCAGCAACCACGGAGCCAGCAACAACCACATCAGCAATACTGAAATGCCAATGCGCCACAATAGCTGCCAGCGTAGATAATCTTTAGTTCGACTCATTGACTGCGCCTAAACGGTACCCCACACCGCGAACAGTAACGATCCATTCGTCTCCCAGTTTACGTCGCAAGTTATGGATATGTACGGCAACGGCATTGCTCTCAATGCCTTCGGTCCAACCATACAGACGATCCTGTAGTTGTGCTGCGGTAACCACGCGCCCTGGTTGCTGCAGCAAGGTGTCCAGTACAGTGACCTCCCGGCGTGAGAGGTTCAGCGTTTTATCCTTTAACGTGACCTGCAAGGTTTGTGGATTAAACTGCAAATCACCGTGCTGGATAGTGTGTGTGGCTCGTCCGGCTGAACGACGCACCAGCGAATGTAAACGGGCGGTAAGTTCTGTTAAATCAAACGGTTTGCTCAGATAATCATCAGCGCCTGCCTGTAAGCCGCTGACCCGATCTGGCACG